>CAHJXF010000076.1 GCA_903644065.1 Betaproteobacteria bacterium | reverse complement strand
GAGCAGGCGCAGGATGTCCTGCGGGTCCGCCGGGCCGTCGACGATCGACTCGCCCTTGTTGACCACCTGGCCGTCGTGGACCAGCACGTTCTTTTCCTTGGTGATCAGGAACTCGTGCGCGACGCCTTCCATGTCGGTGATGACGAGACGCTGCTTGCCCTTGGTCTCCTTGCCGAACGTGACGGTGCCGGTGACCTCGGCCAGCGTGCCCGCGTCCTTCGGCGAGCGCGCCTCGAACAGCTCGGCCACCCGCGGCAGGCCGCCGGTGATGTCGTGCGTCTTCGACGACTCCTGCGGGATGCGGGCCAGCACTTCGCCGACCGCAACGTCCTGCCCGTCCTTGACGGTGATCAGCGCGCCGACCTGGAACGCGATCGTCACCGGGTGTTCGGTCCCGGCGATCTTCACCTCCTGGCCCGCTTCGTTGATCAGCTTGACGACCGGCCGCACGCCCTTGACCGCCGACGTGCCGCGCCGCTTGGCGTCGATCACCACCAGCGTCGACAGGCCGGTGACGTCGTCGAGCTGACGCGCGACGGTGACGCCTTCCTCGACGTTCTCGAACTTCACGCGACCGCCGTACTCGCTGATGATCGGACGCGTCAGCGGGTCCCACGACGCGAGCGGGGCACCGGCCTTCACGACCACGCCGTCGAGCGCCAGCAGCGTGGCACCGTACGGCACCTTGTGACGCTCGCGCTCGCGACCGTGGTCGTCGGTGACCAGCACTTCGCCCGAGCGCGAGATGGCGATCTGCTCGCCCTTCGCGTTCGTGACGTAGCGCACCGTCGCAGTGAAGCGCACCGTGCCGTTGGACTTGGACTCGACGCCCGACGCCACCGACGCGCGCGATGCCGCGCCGCCGATGTGGAAGGTGCGCATCGTGAGCTGCGTGCCCGGCTCGCCGATCGACTGCGCGGCGATCACGCCGACCGCCTCGCCGGTGTTGACCAGCGTGCCGCGGCCGAGATCCCGGCCGTAGCACTTGGCGCACAGGCCGTAGCGCGTCTCGCAGGTCAGCGGCGTGCGCACCCGCACCTCGTCGATGCCGAGCGCCTCGATGTTCTCGACCGCGTCCTCGTCCAGCAACGTGCCGGCCTCGTGCAGCACTTCGGCCGTCTCGGGATTGACGAGATCGATCGCGGTGACGCGGCCGAGGATCCGGTCGCGCAGCGCCTCGATGACTTCACCACCCTCGACCAGCGCCTTCATGTTGACGCCGTCGGCCGTGCCGCAGTCCTCGGTCACGACGACCAGGTCCTGCGTCACGTCGACCAGACGCCGCGTGAGATAGCCCGAATTGGCCGTCTTGAGCGCCGTGTCGGCCAGACCCTTGCGGGCGCCGTGCGTGGAGATGAAGTACTGCAGCACGTTCAGGCCTTCGCGGAAGTTGGCCGTGATCGGCGTCTCGATGATCGAGCCGTCGGGCTTGGCCATCAGCCCGCGCATGCCGGCCAGCTGGCGGATCTGCGCAGCCGATCCCCGCGCACCCGAGTCGGCCATCATGTAGATCGAGTTGAACGACTCCTGGCGCACCGACTTGCCGTGACGGTCGGTGGTCGGCTCGGTGGCCAGCTGCTCCATCATCGCCTTGCCGACGCGGTCGCCCGCCTTGCCCCAGATGTCGACGACGTTGTTGTAGCGCTCCTGCGACGTGACGAGACCCGACGAGTACTGGCGGTCGATCTCCTTCACGTCGTGCGCCGCGGCGCCGATGATCGTCTCCTTCTGCGTCGGCACGAGCATGTCGTCGACGCAGATCGAGATGCCGGCGCGCGTGGCGAGCCGGAAGCCCGACTGCATCAACTGGTCGGCGAACACCACCGTGGCACGCAGGCCGCAGCGACGGAACGACGAGTTGATCAGCTTCGAGATCTCCTTCTTCTTCAACGCGCGGTTGAGCACGCTGAACGGCAGGCCCTTCGGCAGCACTTCGGACAGGATGGCGCGGCCGACCGTGGTCTCGAAGCGCGAGACCTTCTCGACGAACTGCGGCTCGGCCGCGGCGATCTGCTCGGCATCGAGCGAGCCGGGCAAGATCGACACGTAGTCCGGGTTCTTCAGGAACTCGCGGATGCGGACCGTGATCCTGGTCGTCAGCTCCACCTGCTTGTTTTCGTAGGCGAGATGCACTTCGCCGACGTTGGCGAAGAAGCTGCCTTCACCGCGGCCGTTGACCTTCTCGCGCGTGGCGTAGTAGAGGCCGAGCACGATGTCCTGCGACGGCACGATCGACGGATCGCCGTTGGCCGGGAACAGGATGTTGTTCGACGCCAGCATCAGTGAACGCGCTTCCATCTGCGCTTCCAGCGACAGCGGCACGTGGACGGCCATCTGGTCGCCGTCGAAGTCGGCGTTGAACGCGGCGCACACCAGCGGATGCAACTGGATCGCCTTGCCTTCGATCAGCACCGGCTCGAAGGCCTGGATGCCGAGCCGGTGCAGCGTCGGCGCACGGTTGAGCATCACCGGATGCTCGCGGATGACTTCTTCCAGGATGTCCCACACCACCGGCGTCTCGCTCTCGACTTCCTTCTTCGCGGCCTTGATGGTGGTGGCCACGCCCATCTGCTCCAGGCGATTGAAGATGAACGGCTTGAACAGCTCGATCGCCATCTTCTTCGGCAGGCCGCACTGGTGCAGCTTCAGCTGCGGGCCGACCACGATGACCGACCGGCCCGAGTAGTCGACGCGCTTGCCGAGCAGGTTCTGACGGAAGCGACCGCCCTTGCCCTTGATCATCTCGGCCAGCGACTTGAGCGGACGCTTGTTGGCGCCCGTCATCGCCTTGCCGCGACGACCGTTGTCGAGCAGCGAGTCGACCGCTTCCTGCAGCATCCGCTTCTCGTTGCGCACGATGATCTCGGGCGCCTTCAGTTCCAGCAGGCGCTTGAGACGGTTGTTGCGGTTGATGACGCGGCGATACAGGTCGTTCAGGTCGGAGGTCGCGAAACGGCCGCCGTCGAGCGGCACCAGCGGACGCAGTTCCGGCGGCAGCACCGGCAGCACTTCCATGACCATCCAGTCCGGCTTGATGCCGGACTTCTGGAAGCCTTCGAGCACCTTCAGGCGCTTGGCGATCTTCTTGATCTTGGCTTCCGAGCCGGTCGCGGCCAGGTCCTGGCGCAGCTGCTCGATGTCGCGGTTGATGTCGATCGAGCGCAGCAGCTCGCGGACGCCTTCCGCGCCCATCAGCGCATGGAAGTCGTCGCCGAACTCTTCCACCTTCGACAGGTAGTCGTCCTCGGTCATGATCTGGCAGCGCTTGAGCGGCGTCATGCCCGGATCGACCACCACGTAGGCCTCGAAGTACAGCACGCGCTCGATGTCGCGCAGCGTCATGTCGAGGACCATGCCCAGACGCGACGGCAGCGACTTCAGGAACCAGATGTGCGCGGTGGGCGACGCGAGCTCGATGTGGCCCATGCGCTCGCGACGCACCTTCGCCAGCGTGACCTCGACGCCGCACTTCTCGCAGATCACGCCGCGGTGCTTCAGGCGCTTGTACTTGCCGCACAGGCACTCGTAGTCCTTGATCGGCCCGAAGATCTTGGCGCAGAAGAGCCCGTCGCGCTCCGGCTTGAACGTGCGGTAGTTGATGGTCTCCGGCTTCTTGACCTCGCCGTACGACCACGAACGGATCTTCTCCGGCGACGCGAGACCGATCTTGATCGCGTCGAAGACTTCTTCCTGCTGGACTTGCTTAAAGAGGTCGAGTAGCGCTTTCATGCATCACTCCTAGAAATTGGGTCCCGGCCTCCGCCGGGACGACAAGCGTGTTCTGCGTCACCCCGGCGGAGGCCGGGGCCCAATGCGTCAGACCCTCTCGAGGTCGATGTCGATGCCGAGCGACCGGATCTCTTTCACCAGCACGTTGAACGACTCCGGCATGCCGGCATCGATCACGTGGTCGCCCTTGACGATGTTCTCGTAGACCTTGGTGCGGCCCGCGACGTCGTCGGACTTGACGGTCAGCATCTCCTGCAGCACGTACGACGCGCCGTAGGCCTCGAGCGCCCACACCTCCATCTCGCCGAAGCGCTGGCCGCCGAACTGCGCCTTGCCGCCGAGCGGTTGCTGCGTGACCAGCGAGTACGGACCGGTGGAACGCGCGTGCATCTTGTCGTCGACCAGGTGGTGCAGCTTCAGCACGTGCATGTAGCCGACCGTGACCGGACGCTCGAACACTTCGCCGGAACGGCCGTCGTACAACGTGACCTGGTTCTTCGACGGCGTCATGCCGAGGCGCTTGGCGATCGCGTCCGGATAGGCGAGATCCAGCATGCGACAAATCTCGTCCTCGTGCGCGCCGTCGAATACCGGCGTCGCGAACGGCACGCCGAGCTTCAGGTTCTCGGCCAGCTCCAGGATCTCGACGTCGCCGAGCTTGTCGAGCTCCTCCGCCTTGCCGGTCTCGTTGTAGATCTTGGTCAGGAACTTGCGCAGTTCGTTGGCCTTCGCCGATGCGGCCAGCATCTCGCCGATGCGCAGGCCCAGCCCCTTTGCGGCCCAGCCGAGGTGGGTCTCGAGAATCTGGCCCACGTTCATCCGAGACGGCACGCCGAGCGGGTTCAGCACGATGTCCGCCGGCGTGCCGTCGGCCATGTACGGCATGTCCTCGACCGGGACGATGCGCGACACGACACCCTTGTTGCCGTGACGGCCGGCCATCTTGTCGCCGGGCTGCAGGCGCCGCTTCACGGCCAGGTACACCTTGACCATCTTCTGCACGCCGGGCGGCAGCTCGTCGCCCTGCGTCAGCTTCTTCTTCTTCTCCTCGAACGCGGCGTCGAACGACAGGCGCTTGGCCTCGATGTTTTCCTTCGCGCCCTCGAGCTGGCCCGCCGCGTCCTCGTCGGACAGGCGGATGTCGAACCAGTGGTACTTCTCGAGATCGGCCAGGTACTCGGCCGTGATCTTCGCGCCCTTGGCGAGCTTGGGTCCGCCGGTGACCGTCTTGCCGACCAGCGTCTGGCCGATCCGCTCGAACATGTCGGCTTCGACGATGCGCAACTGGTCGTTGAGATCCAGGCGATAGCGCTTCAGCTCGTCGTCGATGATCTGCTGCGCGCGCTTGTCGCGCGGGATGCCTTCGCGCGTGAACACCTGCACGTCGATGACGGTGCCCGAGATGCCGGACGGAACGCGCAGCGACGTGTCCTTCACGTCGGACGCCTTTTCGCCGAAGATCGCGCGAAGCAGCTTCTCTTCCGGCGTCAGCTGGGTCTCGCCCTTCGGCGTGACCTTGCCGACCAGCGAGTCGCCGGCTTCCACTTCCGCGCCGATGTAGACGATGCCCGACTCGTCGAGCCGCGCCAGCTGGTTCTCGGCGAGGTTCGAGATGTCGCGCGTGATCTCTTCGGGCCCGAGCTTGGTGTCGCGTGCCACGACCGACAGCTCCTCGATGTGGATCGACGTGTAGCGGTCTTCGGCCACCACGCGCTCCGAGATCAGGATCGAGTCCTCGAAGTTGTAGCCGTTCCATGGCATGAACGCGACCAGCATGTTCTGGCCGAGCGCGAGCTCGCCGAGATCGGTCGACGCGCCGTCGGCGATCACGTCGCCCTTGGCCAACACGTCGCCGACCTTCACGATCGGCCGCTGGTTGATGTTGGTGTTCTGGTTGCTGCGCGTGTACTTGATCAGGTTGTAGATGTCGACGCCCACTTCGCCGGCGGCGTTTTCCGCGTCGTTGACGCGGATCACGACCCGGCCCGAGTCGACGTAGTCGACCCGGCCGCCGCGCTCGGCCTGCACCGTGGTGCCCGAGTCGACCGCGACCGTGCGCTCAATGCCGGTGCCGACGAAGGCCTTTTCCGGACGCAGGCACGGCACCGCCTGGCGCTGCATGTTCGAGCCCATCAGCGCGCGGTTCGCGTCGTCGTGCTCAAGGAACGGGATCAGCGAGGCCGCGACCGACACGATCTGGCCCGGCGCCACGTCCATGTACTGGACCTTCTCGGGACCCACCAGCACGAACTCGCCGGCCGCGCGCGACGACACCAGCTCGTCGGTCAGCCCGCCGTCGGCGCCCAGCGCCGCGTTGGCCTGCGCGATGATGTACTTGCCTTCCTCGATCGCCGACAGGTAGTCGATCTGCTCGGTGACCTTGCCGCCGTCGACCTTGCGATACGGTGTCTCGAGGAAGCCGTACTCGTTCAGCTGCGCATACAGCGCGAGCGAATTGATCAGGCCGATGTTCGGGCCTTCCGGCGTCTCGATCGGGCACACGCGACCGTAGTGGGTCGGATGCACGTCGCGCACCTCGAAGCCGGCGCGCTCGCGCGTCAGGCCGCCCGGTCCGAGGGCCGAGACGCGCCGCTTGTGCGTGATCTCGGACAGCGGATTGGTCTGGTCCATGAACTGCGACAGCTGCGACGAGCCGAAGAACTCGCGGATCGCGGCCGAGATCGGCTTGCTGTTGATCAGGTCGTGCGGCACGAGGTTGTCGGCCTCGGCCTGGCCGAGACGTTCCTTGACCGCGCGCTCGACGCGGACGAGTCCGGAACGGAACTGGTTCTCGGCCAGCTCGCCGACGCAGCGCACGCGCCGGTTGCCGAGGTGGTCGATGTCGTCGACCTCGCCGCGACCGTTCCGCAGGTCCACCAGGATCTTGATGACCGCCAGGATGTCCTGGTCGGCCAGCGTCATCGGGCCCTCGGCCTCGTTGCGGCCGACGCGACGGTTGAACTTCATGCGGCCGACCTTCGACAGGTCGTAGGCGTCCGGGTTGTAGAACAGGCGGTTGAACAGAGCCTGCACCGCGTCCTCGGTGGGCGGCTCGCCGGGCCGCATCATGCGATAGATCGCGATGCGGGCGGCCATCTGGTCGTTGGTCTCGTCGGCGCGCAGCGTCTGCGAGATGAACGCCCCCTGGTCGAGGTCGTTGGTGTAGAGCGTGCGGATGTCCTTGATGCCGGCGGCGCGCAGGCGCACGAGCACGTCTTCCGTCACTTCGTCGTTGGCCGACGCGACGATCTCGCCGGTCTCGCCGTCGACGATGTCCTTGGCCAGCACGCGGCCGAGCAGGAAATCCTCGGGCACGGGGATCTTCTTCAAGCCGGCGGCGTCGAGGTCGCGGAGATTCTTGGCCGTGATGCGCTTGTCCTTCGTGACGACGACCTTGCCGGCCTTGTCGACGATGTCGAAGCGCGCGATCTCGCCCTTCATGCGGTCGGCGACGAAGTCCATGTTGGCGCCGCCGTTGGCTTCCTTGCCGAGCAGGTGAAACGTGTCGAACACGAAGAAGTGCTCGAGGATCTGCTCGGACGTCATGCCGATCGCCTTCAGCAGGATCGTCACCGGCATCTTGCGGCGACGGTCCACGCGGAAGAACAGGATGTCCTTCGGGTCGAACTCGAAGTCGAGCCACGAGCCGCGATACGGGATGATGCGGGCCGAGAACAGCAGCTTGCCCGACGAGTGCGTCTTGCCGCGGTCGTGCTCGAAGAACACGCCCGGCGAGCGATGCAACTGCGAAACGATGACGCGCTCGGTGCCGTTGATGACGAACGAGCCCGTGGTGGTCATGAGCGGCATCTCGCCCATGTAGACCTCCTGCTCCTTCACTTCCTTGGCGGTCGGCTTGGACGCTTCGCGGTCCATGATGATCAGGCGCACCTTGGCGCGAAGCGGCGACGCGAACGTCAGCCCGCGCTGCATGCACTCCTTGACGTCGAACGGGGGCGTGCCGAGATGGAAGCTGACGAACTCGAGGCGCGCGAAGCCGTTGTGCGACGAGATCGGGAAAATCGACGTGAACGCCGCCTGCAGCCCTTCGTTGGCGCGCTTGGCCGGATTGACTTGCTCTTGCAGAAACTCGGCGTACGACTGAAGCTGCGTCGCCAGCAGGAACGGCACCTGGTGCACGTTGGGGCGCTTGGCGAAGCTCTTGCGGATGCGCTTCTTTTCCGTAAACGAATAGGTCATGAGGACTCCGTGGCTACTGCGGTGCTGGTGAATTGCGATATGGCTGCGGACTGCGATATGCGGGTGCGTCGACCGAAGGGACCTCGTCGACCGCCGGTCGTCGATCGACCCGTGGAGACGACGAAGCGCACCACGGCCGGCCGTCGAGACGACGGGCGGCGGTGATGCGGGGATTGGGGGTCAACGGGAACAGGGTTTGGATATGGCGTCTCTCGATCGGTTCACAACGGGGACACGACGGGATTCGCACGGCGACCGCGGCAGCACTCCCGAACGACGACACGTCATAGCCAAACCTGTTCATGGCTTGACAAAGGCTCGCTGCCTTCGTCGCACCGGCATCCGGCACGGCACGATCCGAAGATCGATGCCGGATGGACTGCGTGACGAGACCTCGACCAGGCCTCGCCGGTACCAACCCGGGAGCGCGAGTGCAGCGCCCCGGGCCGATCGGACGATTACTTGACGTCGGCCTTCGCGCCCGCGTCTTCCAGCTTCTTCTTGGCGGCTTCGGCATCGGCCTTCGGAATCGCTTCCTTGACCGGCTTCGGCGCGCCGTCGACCAGGTCCTTGGCTTCCTTCAGGCCCAGGCCGGTGATCTCGCGAACCGCCTTGATGACGTTGACCTTGTTCGGGCCGATCTCGGCCAGGATGACGTCGAACTCGGTCTTCTCTTCGACGGCCGCGGCCGGGGCGGCACCACCACCCGACGGCGCGGCGACCGCGGCGGCGGCGGCCGAGACGCCGAACTTCTCTTCCATTTCCTTGATCATCTCCGACAGCTCGAGAACGGTCATGCCGGCGATTGCGTCGAGGATTTCTGCTTTGCTGACTGCCATGTTGGACTCCGATGAATTGATTGCTTGATGAGGGATGCGGTGTCGCGCGTACCGGTTCTGGATCGGGAATCGTGCTGCCGGCCGCCTACTCGGCGACCAGATCGCCGACGACGTCGGCCAGCGTCTCCACCGCGTCCGTCCCGGAGCCGACGGACTGTTCGTCCGTCGCAGGCACGGCCGCGGCGGGCGCCGCGCTTTCCTTCTGGTCGCGAATCGCGGCGAGCCCGCGCACGAACTTGGTCGGAACCTCGTTCAGCGTGCGGACGAACGTCGCGATCGGTGCCTGCATGGTGCCCAACAACCGGGACAACAGCTCTTCGCGCGACGGCATCGTGGCCAGGGCCTTGACGCCGGCGGCGTCGAAGACCGAGTTGGGCAACGAACCGCCCATCACGACCAGCTTGTCGTTGGTCTTCGCGAAATCGCTGATGACCTTCGCCGCCGCGACCGGGTCGTCGGAGATGCCGTAGATCAGCGGTCCGACCATCTGGTCGGCCAGCTTCGCGAACGGACTGTCTGCGACGGCGCGACGCGCCAGCGAGTTCTTGAGCACCCGCAGGTACACACCACTCTTGCGCGCCTGACTGCGCAAACCGGTGATGTGACCGACTTCCAGACCACGGTACTGCGCGAGGACGATCGACTTGGCGCTGGCCACCTTGGCCTGCACTTCCTCGATCACCACCGCCTTCTCGGAACGATTGAGACCCACGGTCATTTCTCCAATATGGCGTGCGATCCGGGTCGGACTCGCGTCCTTTCCTCCTGCACGCCGGCCACAAGAACGGCGACCGATCCGGCTTCGTAGTTCCCGACCCGCGCGACGATCGAACCGTCTCGCGTGCCGCTCACCGCAAATCCATTCGGGACCGCCATCTGCGTTGGCCGGACGATCGTCGACGAGTCAACGATCGCTCGATTAAGGCTCGGCCTGCCTGCTGCCTCGCCGCCAACGGTCTTTGACGGCTGTCGATCACAGGAGGCACCCGTGCTGTCGACTGCCCAAAGTCCGAGGCAACGATCCACCAGATCGTTGCCGAGGGTCCCGGCTTCAGCCGGGATCCGATATTCGTTGCTTCGTCGGCATGCGCCGACCCTTGTTGATTCGTCACCCCGGCGAAAGCTGGCGCCCAATTGCTTGGGCACCCTGATCGAGTCCCGGCCGTTTCCGGCATGACACCGTCGGAGTGCCGCGTACTCGTCCTTACTGCTGCACCGTCGCGTGATCCACCCGCACGCCCGTGCCCATCGTGCTGGACAGCGACATCTTCCGCAGGTAGATGCCCTTGCTGGTCGCCGGCTTCGCCCGATTCAACGCGTCGATCAGCGCGACCAGGTTGATCTTCAGCGCGTCGACTTCGAACGACGCGCGGCCGATGGTCGCGTGGACGATGCCGGCCTTGTCCGCGCGGTACTGCACCTGGCCGGCCTTCGCGTTCCTGACCGCGGTGGCGACGTCCGGCGTGACCGTGCCGACCTTCGGATTCGGCATCAGCCCGCGCGGACCGAGGATCTGGCCGAGCGCGCCGACGATCCGCATCGTGTCCGGCGACGCGATGACGATGTCGAAATTCAGGTTGCCGGCCTTGACCTGTTCGGCCAGGTCCTCCATGCCGACGATGTCGGCACCGGCGGCGCGGGCATCGTCCGCCTTCGCCCCTTGCGCGAACACCGCGACACGAACCGTCTTGCCGGTGCCCGACGGCAGCACGACCGAGCCGCGCACCACCTGGTCCGACTTCTTCGCATCGATGCCGAGCTGCACCGCGACGTCGACCGATTCGTTGAACTTGGCGGTCGCCGTCTCCTTGATCAGGACCAGCGCTTCGTCCACCGCGTACACCTTGCTGCGATCGACCTTGGCCGCGATCGCCTTCTGGCGCTTGGTCATCTTCTTGTCGTCCGCCATCACAACCCCTCTACGGTGATACCCATCGAACGGGCGCTGCCGGCGATCGTCCGCACGGCCCCCTCGAGATCGGCGGCGGTCAGATCGGGCGTCTTGCTCTTGGCGATCTCCTCGGCTTGCGCACGGGTGATCGAGCCGACCTTGCTGCTGTGCGGCGTGGGCGAGCCCTTCTGGATGCCCGCTGCCTTCTTGATCAGGATGGTCGCGGGCGGCGTCTTCATGATGAACGTGAAGGACTTGTCCGCGAACGCCGTGATCACCACGGGGATTGGCAAGCCGGGCTCCACGCCTTGCGTCTGCGCGTTGAACTCCTTGCAGAACGCCATGATGTTGAGGCCGCGCTGACCCAGCGCCGGACCGATCGGCGGCGACGGGTTGGCCTTGCCTGCAGGGACCTGCAGCTTGATGAAACCGATGATCTTCTTTGCCATGTCGCTTCCTGTATGAGTTTTAGCGCGGGTTCGGGCCAGGTGCCCTACTAACGCTCCTCGATAGACCGAATACCGGCGCGATTCTCGCTACCACACCGTTCAACCCCTACCGCGCTGCTTGTTCCCGACCGGGCCGCCGAAGCGCGAACGCCACCCTGCATGCGCTCGCTTCTTCAGACCCGACTCAAGCTTTCTCGACCTGCCCGAACTCCAGTTCCACCGGCGTCGCCCGACCGAAGATGGTGACCGACACGCGCAAGCGCGACTTCTCGTAGTTGACTTCCTCGACGTTGCCGTTGAAGTCGGTGAACGGGCCTTCCTTGACGCGCACCATCTCGCCCACCTCGAACAGGGTCTTGGGACGCGGCTTCTCGACCCCTTCCTGCATCTGCGCCATGATCTTCTCGACTTCCTTCTGCGAGATCGGCGTGGGACGGTTGGCCTTGCCACCGACGAACCCGGTGACCTTGGCGGTGTTCTTGACCAGGTGCCACGACTCGTCGGTCATGTCCATCTCGACCAGCACGTAGCCCGGGAAGAAACGCCGCTCGGTGACCGACTTGGTGCCGTTCTTGACTTCGACGACCTCTTCGGTCGGCACGAGGATCTCGCCGAACTGATGCTCCATGCCGGACCGGGCGACGCGCTCGATCAGCGCCTTCTTGACGCTCTTTTCCATGCCGGAATACGCATGGACGACATACCAGCGCTTCGTGCTCTTCGTACCGGCCGGCGCCGCCGCCGCCTGCGCCATCGCGTCCACGGACTCGGTACCGGTGATCATCGTTTCAGCCATCATTTCCTCCAGCCGAGAATCCAGTCGTACAACGCGATTTCGAGCGTCTTGTCGGTGACCCACAGGAAGATCGCCATGATCAGCACGAAGCCGAACACGATGGCGGTCGTCTGGACGGTTTCCTTCCGTGACGGCCAGACCACTTTCTTCGTCTCGGCCACCGACTCGCGACCGAACGCGAAGAAGCGCTTGCCGGGCTCCGACGTCGCCGCGATGCCCGCACCGACCGCCAGGCCGACGAGCACGGTGGCGACGCGAAGGACCAGCGGTTGCTGCGCCAGGATGTAGAAGCCCGCCAGACCGGCGATCACCGCGACGACCGCCAGCGCGATCTTCAGGCGATCGGCGGTGCTGCCGACGGTTTCGATATTCGTGTTTGCCATCACTGCTTTCTGGATCCCGACGCTCGCAGGGCCGACGCCTACAGCGCGAGCGGCCCGACGATCGTGGCAGGGGCGGAGGGCATCGAACCCCCAACCTTCGGTTTTGGAGACCGACGCTCTGCCAATTGAGCTACGCCCCTACGGCTCTCTGAACCACTCATCACTTGCGTCGTTCCCGCGAATGCGAGAACCCAGTGTCGTCGCCCGATCCTTCTCGACCGGCTTCGACGTCGCTGGATCTCCGCGTTCGCGGCGACGACGGTACCGGAGGTCCTGCCGCTACTTGCCTCGACCTCAAGCGATGATCTTCGCCACCACGCCCGCGCCGACCGTGCGGCCGCCTTCGCGGATCGCGAAGCGCAGGCCTTC
>CAHJXF010000075.1 GCA_903644065.1 Betaproteobacteria bacterium | reverse complement strand
CGGCCCGCGCCGGCGCGAGCGCCGCTGCCCACAGCGTCACGGCGAGGAGCGCGCCGCGCAGGGCGCGCGTCACGGTCGATCGTTCGATCGTCGAGGTCATCGCGGCCCCCTCAGCGGGCCGACGCCAGCGGTCGCTGGCGCACCAGCGATCGGCCGATCTCGTTCGGCACGAACGCGATCATGCGCCCGGCCGTCATCAGCGCGTAGCCGGTGGCGGTCACCACGACCGTGATCACGGAGCCGACCACCAGACTCGCGCCGCCGACGAGGCGCAGCGTCACGGTCGCGGCGTCCGACACGCCGCGCAGGACCACGACGCTGACGTCCCCCGCCGTCTCGACGCTGGCGACGACCGCGGTACCGAGTGCGGACAGCGCCAGCGCGCCGCCCTCGACGATCACGCTGCCGGTGGCGGCGACGCTCGTGGCCGACGCTGCGGACGCGTTGACCGAAGCGGCCGAGGCGGTCGACGGATCGCCCGCCAGTGCGGCGGTCTGCAGCACCAGCGAGACAGCGACCGCACCCGCGATCGTGCGGACCGCGGCGCCGGTCGCACGAGGCAGGCGCTGCGGGACTGCCGACGCGAGTGCATCGGGAAAGGCTGGTGAACGAATCATTCGAATCTCCTGTCGGCACGTCGAGGCGACGCGTGCTGCGCAGGCTGCGCGACGCGGGCGCTTCGGACGAGATGAATCGAGCAGGGACGCTACCGGCGCGCCGCCCGGTATCATCGAGCGATACCGAGCTGCGGTATCGCATGGCGCTACCATGGGAACGAGCGGTAGCGATCTTGGAAGCCGAACGTGCACCGCGTGACGAAGAACGGACACGAAGGAACCGACCATGGCCCAGAGCGCTCTCCTCGTCGAACGCCTGAAGCAGGAACTCAAGGCGCGCGGCATCACCTATGCGCAGGTCGGCACGGCGATCGGCTTGTCCGAGGCCAGCGTCAAGCGCATGTTCTCGAAGCGCGACCTGACGCTCGGCCGGCTCGACGCGATCTGCGCGGTGGCGCAGATGGAGCTGACCGACCTGACCCGCGGCATCGATCCCGAGGACCGCCTGCTCGGCGAACTGACCGAAGCGCAGGAGGCCACTCTGGTCGCCGACCCGGTGCTGTTCCTCTGCGCCACCTGCGCGCTGAACCTGTCGAGCTTCGAGAACGTGCTCGAGACCTACGACGTCGACGAGGCGAAGCTGGTCAAGGCCTTCGTCAAGCTCGACCGCATCGGCTTCCTGCGGTTGCTGCCGAACAACCGCTACCGGCTGCTGGTCGCCCGCACCTTTCGATGGCTGCCGAACGGGCCGATCCAGCGCTACTTCCGCCAACATGCCGATGCCTACTTCGACAGCGCGTTCGACGGGGCGGA
This sequence comes from Betaproteobacteria bacterium, assembly GCA_903644065.1. Lineage (GTDB taxonomy): Bacteria > Pseudomonadota > Gammaproteobacteria > Burkholderiales > Burkholderiaceae_D > CAHJXF01. The sequence goes on along the minus strand of CAHJXF010000075.1, from coordinate 11,372 downwards.
CGAGTTCATGGTGCTGCTCAACGCCCGGTTGTCGAGATCCCATGCAGCGGCGCTGATCGACCGGCTGAAGCGCCTGGCCAAGGACGTGTCGGAGCAGCACATCGACGACGCGCGGTTGCCGCCCGCCCAGCGCCACGCGACCAGCCTGCTGCTCGCGATGCGGCCCTGGCAGCTGGACTTCATGCGGAAGATGGAGCGGCCGCGGTCGCCACCGAGTCCGATCGCGAGCCGGGTCGTCCGCGGTCGACGCTGAGGGCGATCCGGAGGTGCTTCTCGCGGACCCGCCGAAGCGGCTTCACCGCCCGACGAAGGGATTGACGCCGGTCGCCGCGATCGCGGCCCACGCGGTCGCGCCGAGATGCGGCAGGTGGTAGTAGAAGAAATCGCTGGTCGTCGAGTTCGGGCCGATCGCGAGACCGGTGGCGATGCGCGGTTCCGGCGTGGCGAACAGCCAGCCTTCGTCGGTCTGCTGGCGGCGCAGCAGCGGCCACAGCGGTGCGGCGCGCTTCGGCAGGCCGCGCAGCACGAACACCGCCGCGACCTGCGCGGTGCCTTCGGTCCACAGGCCGTCCGGGGCGCGGTTGAAGCCGTAGCCGCCGGCCACCGCGTGGGTGGAGTCGACGAAGGCCAGCACCCGCATCCAGTCGGCCGGCGCGGCGGGCACCGCGATCAGCGGCCAGATCTGCGCGTCGAGCCCCGAATGATCGTGGTCCGAGGTCTGACCGTCGGGACCGGTGCCGACGTAGAAGCGGCCCTCCTTTTCGTCCCACTGGCTGGCGACGAACGCGCCGGCGGTCGCGGCCGATGCCCGGGCCTCGACCGCGGGCGCGATGCGGTTCAGCGCGGTCCACGCGGCGACCAGGTCGACGTTCTGCTCGACCGACTTCCACTGCTGTCGAAGAACATGCGGCGGGTCGACGAACCAGCCGCCGACGTAGCCTGCCGGCAAAAGGTCGTTCAGCGTGCTGCCCCGCGTCCACTCGAGTACCCGCTTCGCGCCCGCCAGGTACGGCGCGTGGTGGGTCCGGCGATAGGCCTCGAGCAACGCCAGCGCCGCCCAGGCCGCGTTGCCGGTCGCGAAGCTGACCTGGTAGCCGTCCTGGCTCCACGCCTTCCGCCCTTCGTCCCAGTAACCGGGCAGCGTCATCGTCGGTGCGTTCACGGGGCCCGCCGCATAGGCGTTGCGGACCCGGCCGTCGTGATACTCGGGATCGCCGGACGTCGCCAGCAGCAGCGCGTCGGCGATGCGCCTCGCCGATTGCGACTTGCCGCAGGCGAACAGCGCGATGCTGGCCAGCGCGTTGTCGTAGGTGAACGCCACGTCGCGCAGCGCCCGGATGTCGGACGGCTTGCCTCGCAGCGGCTGGTAGCTCGCCAGCAGCAGCGGACCGCCGCGCTGCGCCGCCACGGCCCGGTCGAGCACGGCGCAGGTGCCGCGCGAGAGGTCGGTGCGGTCGTCGGCCGCCGCGGAAGACGTCGCGATCGACCCGCAGATCAGCAGCGCCGGCACCCGCAGTCGTCGCCGCCTCGACGACACCGTCGAAGACGATCGGGTGTCGAGCCTCACCGCGGCCGATGCAGCTTGAACAGCTGCTCCGGCCCGATCGCGAAGTAGTCGGCCGGACCGCCGCCGCGCAGCACGTGGCCGGCGCCGGCGGTGTCGTAGACGCCGTCCTTCAGCAGCGCGCGATCGATGTGCACAGCCACCACCTCGCCGAGGGTCAGCCAGCTGTCGACGTCGTCGCCGGCCGCGGTGCGCAGCCGCTGCACCTGGATCGCGCGGCACTCGAAGGCCACCGGGCTCTCGGCCACGCGCGGGGCCTCGACCAGGGTCGACGCGGCCTTGGTCAGCCCTGCGAGCTCGAACTCGTCGATCTCGGGTGGCACGGCGGCGCAGGTCGAGTTCATCCGCTCGACCAGCGGGCGCGTCGTCAGGTTCCAGACGAACTCGCCGGTCGCCTCGACGTTGCGTACCGTGTCCTTGTAGCCGATGCTCGAGAAACCGACGATCGGCGGCGTGTAGTTGAAGGCGTTGAAGAAGCTGTACGGCGCGAGGTTGCAGCGGCCGGTCGCGTCGCAGGTCGAGATCCAGCCGATCGGCCGCGGTCCGACGATCGCATTGAACGGATCGTGCGGCAGCCCGTGGCCGTTTCGCGGCTCGTACGAATGGAAGTCGGACGGTCGCGCGAGGGTCGTCGCGTCGATCGCGCCGGCGGCCTTCAACGCCACGCGCTCGAGTCGTGGTCGCTGGGCGCGAGCATCGTCGCCTGCGTCACGGCGATGACCTTCACCGCACCGCGCTCGCGTCGAAAGCCGGGTTCTCGATGACGCCCAGCCGGTTGCCGAACGGATCGAGCACCGCGGCGACGCGGATGCCGTCGCCCACCTCCGTCACCGGCTCGAGGACCGTCGCGCCCAGCGCCAGCAACTGCTCGAACGCGGCGGCCGCGTCGGGCACGCCCCACAGCGCCTGCGGTCCGGCGGCGCCCGGCGCGCCGTCCGGCACCAGGCCGAGCTCGAAGCCGCCGACCGCGTAGCCGACGTAGAACGGTTGGTCGAAGTACGGCTCCAGGCCGAGCACCTTCGTGTAGAACGCCTTGCCCGCATCGAGGTCGGGCGTGGGGTAGATCGCGGTCCGCAGGCCGAGAAACATCGCCGCTCCGGGCAGGGCGCCGCCGCCGGCGGCAAGGTGCCGACTATAGCCCGCCGGTCACGGCCTGCGATGCGGCCGCGGCGCGCTCGGCGGCCACCCGGACGATCTCCTGATGCACGCGCAGCGCCGCCCACGCGTCGTTGGCCGCGTACAGCAACTGCCGGTCGTCGAGCTTCGGCAACGCCCAGTTCGACGTGGTCTGGCGCTTCGACTTGAGGAAGCGCCGATCGAACAGGATGGCGACCGCGGCCCTCACGCCGATCGAGCTGCGAAAGCCCGCGCCGCGGAACACGTCGTTCAGGTCGATCACCGCGGCCAGTTCGACGCCGAACCTGGCGCGGATGAACTGCAGGTCCGAGCGCAGGCCGAAGCCGACCTTCCGCACGCCGGCGTCCTGCAGCAGCGCCTCCAGCACCGTCAGGCCGTCCGTGCGATGGACCTGGAACACGAACGCCTCGGTCGACGTCGCGAACTGCACGACGTGCGGCCCGTCGCCGACGGCGCCGACGTCGAACAGCGGCTTCGACTCGGTATCGAAGCCGACCACGCCGGCCGCGCGGATCGCGGCCGCGGCCGACTCGAACTCGGCGAGCGTGGCCGGCACGCGCACGCGGTCGATCGCGAGACCCTCGAACGGCGGCAGCAGCGCGATCTCTTCCTTCGTCGGCGCGACCTCTCTCATCGTCGGATCGAACTCAGGACTTCGGCGCGCGGCGCGCCTGGATCGTCTCGATCTCGTCCATGATGCGATCCATTCGCGCCGCGATCGAGCGATACGGCGCCGGCGTCGCGAGATCGACGCCCGCCTTCTTCACCAGCTCGTAAGGATCGTCGGAGCCGCCGGCCCGCAACAGCCCGAGATAGCGGTCGAGCGCGCCCGGCTCGCCCGCCACCACGCTGTCGGCGAACAGCGAGCTGGCCGCGATCGACGTCGCGTACTGGTACACGTAGAACGCGTTGTAGAAGTGCGGGATGTAGGCCCATTCGATCGCGTCGACGTCGTCGATCTTCATCACGCCTTCGGCCTCGCCGTGATAGCGCCGGAGGATGTCGCCGTAGATCTTCGTCATCGCCGCGCCCGACAGCGTGTCGCCGCGGTCGACGCGGGCGTGCACCACGCGTTCGAATTCGGCGAACATGGCCTGGCGGAAGAACGTGCCGCGGAGACCCTCGAGCGCGGAGCCCAGGTACAGCAGCCGCTCGTCGTCGCTGGTCGCGACCTGCAGCACGTGGCGCAGCAGCAGCGCCTCGTCGAAGGTCGATGCGATCTCGGCGACGAAGATCGGGTAGCCGGCGTTGGTGAACGCCTGCGCGCGGTTGGCCAGCACCGAATGCAGCGCGTGGCCCCACTCGTGCGCGACGGTGGTCACCGACTCGTAGTCGTCGTTGTAGTTGACCAGCACGTACGGATGCACGTCGTAGGCCGAGCCGGCCATGTGCGCGCCCGACAGCTTGTGCGGCCGCGGGTAGGCGTCCATCCAGCGCTGCTCGAAGCCCTGCTTCATCGCGGCCACGTAGTCGGGGCCGAGCGGCGCCACCGCTTCGAGCGTCAGGCGCTTGGCCTCGTCGAGCGGGAAGCGACGGTCGCTCGCCACCAGCGGCGGATAGATGTCGTAGTAGTGCAGGTCGGTCACGCCCAGCATCCGGCCGCGCAGACGGAAGTAGCGATGCAGCGTGGGCAGGTGCGCGTTGGCCTCGGCGATCAGCGTGTCGTACACCGCCACCGGCACGGCGTTGCGGTCCATCGCGCGCGTGATGACGTCCGGGTAGCGATGCACCTTCGCGTTGGTCGCATCGATCTTGAGCTGGCCGTAGAGAGTCGCGCCGAACACGTGCTCGAACTGCTTGTACTGGCCGAAGAACGCGTCCATCACGAGCTTGCGATCGGCGCGGTTCTGCACCGCGCGGTACTTCGTGTAGGCCGACTGGTCGAGCACGACCACGCTGCCGTCGGACAGCTTGACGGTGGGCCACGGCATGTCGGCGGTCGACAGCAGCGTGTACGCCGACGACGCGACGTCGGACGTCGCGCCGAACTGCGCGGCCACGCCCTCGCCGGCCGCGTCGAGGGTGTGCGGCGCGGCGCGCAGGATCGTGTCGAGATCGTGGCGGTGGACGCCGAGCGATGGGTCGGCCTTCAGGTAGCCGTCGATCTTCGCGCGGCCGAGCGCGATGACTTCGGGTCGCACGAACGACTGCGCTTCGCCGTACTGCGAGCGCAGCACGCGCGAGCGCTGGTCGAGCTCGAGGCCGCTGTCGACGCTGGTGTCCTGGTTGTGCGACTCGGACGCGTAGACCGACAGGCGCTGGTAGCGCTTCTGCGCGTCGTCGATCAGCGCCATGCAGGCGCCGAAGCGCTTGACCGAGTCGCCGAGATGGCCCTGGCAGCCCTGCACGTCGGCGAGCTGGCCGCGCAGGCGCTCGGCGTCGGCGTTCCAGTCGGCCGGCGTCGCATAGAGGTCGGCGAGATTCCAGCGGTCCTGCGGCGACTCGGCGAGCGCCGGCGACGAGAGAAGGGCCACGGCGACGACGAGGGGAATGGCGAGGGCGGTTCTGCGCACGGTCGACGATCCTGCGAGGCGGAAAGGCGGGTTGATACCACAGGCCGGGCGAACCGGCACCATTCACCGCTCGCCGCCGCGTCCGTAGCCGCCGCCGCCCGGCGTCTCGATCACGAACAGGTCGCCCGCCGCCATCTCGGCGCTGCCGACGTGCGGCACGACCTCCTCGCTGCCGTCGACCCGCACCACCGTGTTGCGACCCAGCGCACCCGCGTCGCCGCCGGCCAGCCCGAACGGCGGCACGACGCGGTTGTTGGACAGCATCGCCGCGGTCATCGGCTCGAGGAAGCGCACCTTGCGGATTCCGCCGTCGCCGCCCCGCCAGCGACCGCCGCCGCCCGATCCATGACGGATCGCGTAGCTCTCGAGACGCACCGGAAAGCGGAACTCGAAGACCTCGGGGTCGGTCAGGCGCGAGTTGGTCATGTGGGTCTGCACGACGCTGGTTCCGTCGAAGCCGCCGCCGTCTCCGTCGATCCCGGCGCCCGAGCCGCCCGAGATCGTCTCGTAGTACTGGTGGCGCGCGTTGCCGAACGTGAAGTTGTTCATCGTGCCCTGCGCGGACGCCATCAGGCCGAGCGCACCGTACAGCGCGTTGGTGATGCAGCTCGACGTCTCGACGTTGCCCGACACCACCGACGCGGGAAAACGCGGGTTGAGCATCGAGCCTTCGGGAATGATGACGTGCAGCGGCTTCAGGCAGCCGGCGTTGAGCGGGATGTCGTCGTCGACCAGCGTACGGAACACGTACAGCACGGCGGCCATGCAGATCGCCGACGGCGCGTTGAAGTTGTTGACCTGCTGCGGCGACGTGCCGGTGAAGTCGATGGTGGCCTCGCGCCGTTCGCGGTCCACCGTGATGGCGACCTCGATCACCGCGCCGTTGTCGAGCGGCGACGTGAAACGGCCATCGGTCAGGGCCGTCACGACGCGTCGCACGGATTCTTCGGCGTTGTCCTGCACGTGCTTCATGTAGGCGGCGACGACGTCGAGGCCGAAGTGCCCGACCATGCGGCCGAGTTCCTCGACGCCCTTCTGGTTGGCAGCGATCTGGGCCCGCAGGTCGGCGATGTTCTGGTCCGGGTTGCGCGCTGGATGACGGGCGCCGGCGAGCCGGGCGCGGATGTCTTCCTCGAGCAAGCGGCCTTCGCCGGAGCGGCCGCTGCCGGCGACCAGCCTGACGTTGTCGAGCAGCACGCCCTCCTCTTCGACGTGGGTCGAACCCGGCGGCATCGAGCCCGGCGTGATGCCGCCGACATCGGCGTGGTGGCCGCGCGAGCCGACGTAGAACAGCGGCCGTTCGAAGCTGCCACCGCCACCACCGCCGCCACCGCCACCGCCACCGTCGCCACCGCCCTCGCCCGAGACGTCGCGATCGCCATCCGCGACACCTCGCAGATAGACCGGCGTGATCACCGTGATGTCGGGCAAGTGCGTGCCGCCGTGGTACGGATCGTTGAGCACGAACACGTCGCCCGGCTTCATCCGGCCCGCGTTGCCTGTGATCACCGTCTTGATGCTCTCGCCCATCGAGCCGAGGTGCACCGGCATGTGCGGCGCGTTGGCGATCAGGTTGCCGTCGGCGTCGAACAGCGCGCACGAGAAGTCGAGGCGCTCCTTGATGTTGACCGAGTACGCGGTGTTCTGCAGCGCCACGCCCATCTGCTCGGCGATCGCCATGAACAGGTTGTTGAAGACCTCGAGCATCACCGGGTCGACCTCGGTACCGATCGCCCGTCGTGCGCCGCGCGGCGCCACCCGCGTCATCACGAGGTGGTCGAGCGGCGTGACCTCGGCGCGCCAGCCGGGCTCGACGACGGTGGTGGCGTTGGCCTCGGCGACGATCGCCGGGCCGTCGATGCGGTCGCCGGGCCGCAGCGCGTCGCGCACGTACAGGGCAGCGTCGTGCCAGGCACCCGCGCCGTACAGGCGGACCCGCCGGGTCGGCTCGAGCTCGCCCTCGCGCGGCTGGACGACGACGGGCGCCTCGTCGAGCGCCGGCGATCGGCCGATCGCCTCGACCGACAGCGCCTCGACGATCAGCTCGCGATTCGGCATGAGGAACGAATAGCGCCGTCGGTATTGCGCCTCGAAGGCCGAACGCATCGTCGGCAGGTCGCCGTGCGCGACGACCAGCGCCGAGTCGGTGCCGGCGTAGCGCAGGTGCACGCGCCGGGCCGTGTCGACGCGCGAACGCTCGACGCCCTGCGCGAACAGTTCGTCGACGGCCGCGATCTCGAGCGTCGCGAGCGCCTCTTCGAGCGGCAGCGCCTGGTCCTCGGTCAGCGCCACCTCGACGGCCCGTTCGCGCGACACGGCCTGGTCGGCGAGGCCCATGCCGTAGGCGGACAGCACGCCGGCCAGCGGATGCACGTACACCTGCGTCATGCCGAGCGCGTCGGCGACCAGGCAGGCGTGCTGGCCGCCCGCGCCGCCGAAGCTGCACAGCGTGTACTCGGTGACGTCGTGGCCGCGCTGCACCGAGATCTTCTTCACCGCGTTGGCCATGTTGCCGACCGCGATGTCGATGAAGCCGGCCGCGATGGCCTCGGGCGTCATGGCGGCCCCCCCGGCGGCACGAATCGCGGCGGCCAGCTCGGCAAAACCCCGCTCCACGATCCCGGCGTCGAGCGCCTCGTCGGCGTTCGGCCCGAACACCCGCGGAAAATGATCGGGCTGGAGCCTGCCGAGCAGCACGTTGCAATCGGTGATCGCCAGCGGTCCGCCGCGCCGATAGCTCGCCGGCCCCGGATCGGCACCGGCCGAGTCGGGGCCGACGCGCAGGCGCGATCCGTCGAAGTGCAGGATCGAGCCGCCCCCGGCCGCCACCGTGTGGATGCTCATCATCGGCGCGCGCATCCTGACGCCCGCCACCTGCGTCTCGAACTCGCGCTCGAACTCGCCGGCATAGTGCGACACGTCGGTCGACGTGCCGCCCATGTCGAAGCCGATGACCCGGTCGAAGCCGGCGCGCTCGCAGGTCCGCGCCATGCCGACGATGCCGCCGGCGGGCCCCGACAGGATCGAATCCTTGCCGCGGAAGCGACGCGCGTCGGTCAGGCCGCCGCTCGACTGCATGAACTGCAGCGCCACGTCGGGCAGGTCGGCGGCCACCCGGTCGACGTAGCGCGCGAGGATCGGCGACAGGTAGGCGTCGACCACCGTGGTATCGCCGCGCGGCACCAGCTTCATCAGCGGGCTGATGCGATGCGACACCGACACCTGCGTGTAGCCGATCGCGTCGGCCAGCGCGGCGAGACGCGCCTCGTGGTCGGTGTGGCGATAGCCGTGCATCAGCACGATGGCTATCGAGCGGTAGCCGTCGGCGAACGCAGCCTGCAGGTCGCTTCGGGCTCGATCCTCGTCGAGCGCCAGGACGAGTTCGCCGCGTGCACCGACCCGCTCGTCGACCTCGACGACCCGCGAGTACAGCAGTTCGGGCAGCACGATGCGCCGATCGAAGAGGCGCGGCCGATTCTGGTAGGCGATGCGGAGCGCGTCGCCGAAGCCGCGCGTGATGCACAGCACCGTGCGCTCGCCCTTCCGCTCGAGCAGCGCGTTGGTCGCGACCGTGGTGCCCATCTTGACGGCCTCGATGCGCTCGACCGGCAGCGGCGCAGCGGCGGCGACGTCGAGCAGGTGGCGGATCCCGGCCACGGCCGCGTCGCGGTACTGCCCGGGGTTCTCGGACAACAGCTTGTGCGTGACCAGCGAACCGTCGGGCCGGCGGCCGACGACGTCGGTGAAGGTGCCGCCGCGGTCGATCCAGAACTGCCAGCGATCGGCCGGCGCACTCGCGCGGTCGTGCGAGTCGCTGCTCACAGCGACGTCGCGGCGCGCGCCGCCTGGTCGTAGAGCCCGGACAGCCAGCGCAGCACGCGCGCCGTCTCGTGCACCGTGTCGCCGTCGCCCTGCTTCCTGGACAGCGCGGCCACCAGGCAGCGTTCGCGGATCTCGCGGTAGCGGTCGATGGCGGCCTTGCCTTCGTCGTTGGTGCGATAGAGCACTTCCTTGCCGGCGCGCGTCGTCTCCACGACCTGCAGCGCCAGCAGCTTCTTCAGCGAATAGTTGACGACGTGCAGGTCTTCGACGTTGAGCGTGAACGCGATGTCGGCGAGGCGCTTGTCGCGCGCACGGTGGTGGACGTGATGCAGCACCAGCACGTCGGTCGCGGCCAGCCCGTGCAGGCCCGCCGCGGCCATGCAGCGCACGATCCAGCGGTCGAACGCATTGCCGACGACGATCAGCCCGAACTCGAACTCGGACAGTTCCGGAACTTCGGACACCGCGAGATGCGACGACGAGACGATCGGCGCGTGGCGTCGCAGCTGGCTGCCGACATGGAGCGCGCTCGCGGCCGCGCCGTCCCGCCGCAGCGGCACGACCTTCGACGGTCGCCTGCGCTCGGGCGGTGCACGCGGCGCGACGCGCTTCGGCTTGTCCATGCGGCTCTGTCTCCTGTTCGCAGCGCCATCGGCATCGCGATGCCGACGCGTCGACGTGTCTAGAGGGTTACTACTTAGTATCAATTCATCGACATTTCATCGATACTTTATTCACGTTCCGTCATCGTTGCAAGCCGATCCGGCGGGCCCTCTCCTCTCTTTCGAATCGCTCCGTCAGTCGCCCGCTTCCCTCAGGAGAACCGCAGATGAAGATCCTTCGCTGGTTACCGGCCCTGGCCGTCGCCTCGGCCGTGCTGTCGTCGGTCACTTCGGCCCATGCGCAAGCCGAAGTGCGCATCGGCGTGATCTATCCGCTCACCGGCGCCGCGGCGTCGACCGGCGCCGAGATGAAGGACGCGCTGGAGTTCGCGGCCGACCTGATCAACAACGGCTCGAAGGAAACGCCCGACCTGCCGTTCGCGGCCGGCGGCGCGCTCGCCAACCTGAAGGGCGCCAAGATCCGGCTGGTGTTCGCCGATCACCAGGGCAGCCCACAGGTGGGCGCGACCGAGGCCGAGCGGCTGATCAACGAAGAGAAGGTCGTGGCGCTGCTGGGGGCCTACAACAGCAACGTCACCGCGACCGCGAGCCAGGTGGCCGAACGAAGCGGCATCCCGTTCCTCAACGCCGAGTCGTCGTCGGCGTCGCTGACGGCGCGCGGTTTCAAGTGGTTCTTCCGCACCACGCCGCACGACGACCTGTTCGTGCGCAACTTCTTCGAGTTCTTCGCCGACCTCGAGGCGAAGAAGAAGATCGCGCCGAAGAACCTGGCGATCATGAACGAGAACACGCTGTTCGGTAACGAGACCACCAAGATCGAGGTGCGGCTGGCTGCCGAGCGCGGCTTCAGGATCACGTCGAACGTGGCGTATCCGGCCAAGAGCACGCAGCTCACGTCCGAGGTGCAGACGTTGAAGGGCGGCTCGCCGCAGGTGGTGCTGCAGTCGTCGTATCTGGGCGACGCGATCCTGTCGATGAAGACCTACAAGGAGCTCGGCTTCGCGCCCGACATGATCCTGGCCAATGACGCCGGCTTCGCGGACACCGAGTTCGTCAAGACGCTCGGCAAGGACGCGGACTACATCGTGTCGCGCGAGGTGTGGTCGCTCGACCTGGCCGGTCGCAACCCGCTGATCAAGCAGGCCAACGACGCGTTCAACCGGCGCTACAAGATCAACTTCACCGGCAATTCCGCGCGCACCTTCACCGGCTTGATGGTGCTGGCCGACGCGATCAACCGGGCCGGCGCCACGACGCCCGAGGCGATCCGTACGGCGCTGATCGCCACCAACCTGCCGGCCAACAAGCTGATCATGCCGTGGAAAGGCGTGAAGTTCGACGAGACCGGGCAGAACACGCTCGGCCAAGGCATCCTGGTGCAGATCATCGGCGGGCAATACAAGACGGTGTGGCCGTTCGAGCTCGCGGCGCAGGACATCGTGTGGCCGATGCCGAAATGGGCGGACCGGAAGTAGCCGGCGGGCGTGTCGTCCGGGCGAAGGCCGAGGCTACTTTCGTCGCGACGCGATGCACCGTCGACTTGGGCCCCGGCCTTCGCCGGGGTGACGAAGTTAATTAACGTGCGGACCCCTCACGTTGTCGTCCCGGCGCAGGCCGGGACCCAAGTTGGCCGTGGCGCGATTTACGGCAGATTGGGCCCCGGCCTTCGCCGGGGGGACGAAGTAGATGGATGCTCCGAAGCTGTGTTGTCGT
>CAHJXF010000074.1 GCA_903644065.1 Betaproteobacteria bacterium | reverse complement strand
ACCTACCCGAGTCGCGTGCCGACGATGTTACATCAACCTGCAACGGACGCCCTGTTTCGGGGCGGCGAGCGCGTCAGTCGATGTGCTCAGTCGCTAAAGCGAGTTCCGTGCCGGTTTCGCTTCATTCTCGGTCCATCCCGCTCGTCGCAGGCCAAAAAAAACCGCGGGGTCACCCCCGCGGTTTTTCGTCGACCTGCAGAACCGCCGCAGGAAGCTCGACGGCTTACTTGTACATGTACGACAGCTTGCCGTAGAAGAACCGACCGCGAGGTTGAGCATAAGTCGCGTCGTAGCCCCCCTGGAACTGCGCGCTGCTGGCGTTCGAGTACGGCGGATCCTTGTCGAGCACGTTCTTCATGCCCAGCGTGATCCCCACGCCCTTGAAGCCGGTGTAGCTGGCCTGCAGGTCGAAGGTCTCGTACACGCCGACGCGGCGCGGATTGCCGGTGTCGAAGTCGACGTAGGCCGACTGGAAGTTGTGGATCACCGCACCGTACCAGGGGCCGTAGTCGTATCCCAGCGAAGCGACATGACGGTAGCGCGCGACGACGCCGCCCTGGTTGATCGCGTTGGCCAGCCCCGACGTATACGAACCGTCGTCGTTCTGGAAGTCGTACTTGATGATGTACGTGCCGTTCAACGCGGCAGTCAGACGACCCACCGGCAGCGGTACGCGCAGGCGCGTGTCGAAGTCGACACCGGTCACGTGCGTGTTGTTGGTGTTGGTGAGCTGCTGGCTGACCGAGATGATCGGCCCCGGCAGATCGGGCAGGCCGGCCTGGACCGGACCGCGCGTGACCAGGTACGAGTACTTGCCGAGGTTGCTGAAGATCTGGTCGACCGTGATCACCCCGATCGTGTTGCGCACGAACGTGTCGAAGTAGTCCGCACCGAAGTGGAACTGATCGGTCGGCTCGATCGCGAAGCCGAGCGACTTCGAGACGCTCTTCTCGGGTTGCAACGAGCGGTTGCCGCCGTTGGTCTGCGAGTACTGCGCGCCGCAGTCCTTCGAGTTGTTCGTGTTGTCGATGCCCGACGGGGAAACGACGCAGCGCAGCGGGTCGTCGAAGTTGCCCGTCACGCCCAGCGTGACCGGCGCGAAGATGTCGGTCAGCGCCGGCGCCCGGAAGCCCGTGCCCCACGAGCCGCGGAACAGCGCTTCCTTGACCGGCTGCCAGCGGAACGACGCCTTGGGGTTGAACGTGTTGCCGGTGCCTTCGTAATTGTCGTACCGCCCCTGGGCGTTGATTTCCAGACCCTTGATGACCGGCACGTTGAGCTCGAAGAAGCCGGACTCGACGTTCCGCGCATCGGACTGGTTCAGGAAGTTGCCACCGTAGCCCGACAGGTCGCCGGTCTGGATCGCGTCGCTGGCGTTCAGGATGTACTGCTCGCGACGCACCTCGCCGCCGAGCGCGGCCGAGATCGGCCCGGCCGGCAGGTTGTACACCTCGCGCGACACCTTGCCGTTGATGCCGAACAGGCTGGACTGCGACTCGTAGGCCTGTCCGTAGTAGTTGGCAGCGGCGATCTGCTGCGCGACGGCTGCCGTGCTCGGGCCGAACGGGTTCACCGTGCCGCTGTTGAGCAACGGCAGCAGGCGGGAGTACTGCGGATAGCCGTTGGTCAACGACTCGCGAACCCGGGCCTGCGTGTACAGCACGCCGATGTCGTAGTCGAAGTTGTACGCGGTGCCGCGAGCGCCGACGACGAAACGATCCGAGTCGTTGACGTCACGGATCGCCCGGCCGCCACTTTCGACGGAGCGATAGAACAGGTTGAGCGGCGCGCCGGCGAGGCCGTTGGCCGCGGCGAAGGCGGTCGGGTAGTACGGGCTGGTCGTCGGCAGCAGGAAGGCGGTGCTGCCGCGCAGGCTGTCGGTGTACCCGGCGCCGTACTTGGCATCGAGAACGGCCGCGTACGAATTGAGCAGCGCGGTCTGCGCCGGCGTGTACGGATCGTTGGACTGCAGGACGAAAGCGGACGAGATCGGGGTCGCCTGGATCGTCGTCTTGATCACGTTGTGCTGCGCGTTGGCTTCACCGTAGAACTCGACGGCGTCGTTCAGCGCGTAACGCCCCTGCAGGCCGACGGCGCTGCGCTCGCTCTCGGGAAGCAGCGCGACGACAGGACCCGGGTCGTAGCGACAGGTGTTGGCGACGACGCCGGCCGCGCTCGCAACGCGGTTGATGCCGGGCGCGCAGTTCGTGAAGCCGAACGTGGGATACGTGCCTTGCGCGACCTGGGCGGCGTAACGCGGCGCCAGGAAGTTGATGCTGCCGCCCGTCAACGTCTGGATGTCCGCCGGATAGGTGTTGCCCGACGTGCCGTCCTTGCCGTATCTCGGGAAGTACGTCGTGTTGGCGAAGTTGCGCTGTCCGCCATAGATCGCATCCTCGCGGTTGAACGACGCGCTCAAGATCGCGTTGAAGTGATCCTTCTGGATGTCGCCGAAGCCGAGAACCGTGTCGCCGTAGTACGACTTGCCGTCGCCGCTGTGCGAGCTCTGGCCGTATTGCGCCTCGACCAACGCTCCCGTGAAGTCGCTGCGCAGGATGAAGTTGATGACGCCCGCGATCGCGTCGCTGCCGTAGATCGCCGAGGCGCCGTCCTTCAGCACTTCGATGCGCTCGATCAACGCGACCGGGATGCTGTTGACGTCCACGGCCGGGGTGCCCTGGGCACCGCCGTACGGGCTGATCCGTCGGCCGTTGACGAGAATCAGCGTGCGCTGCTCGCCGAGGGCGCGCAACGAAGCGGTACTGATGCCGCCCGTGGTCGCGCCGGCACCGGTCGACAGCTGCGTGCCGCCCGAGCTGCTCGTCGCCGAGATCGATCGCAGTAGGTCTTCCGTGTTCTGCGGATTCAGACGGTCGATGTCCTGGCGGTTGAGGATCTGCACCGGCAACGACGTCTCCGCGTCGATGCGCTTGATCGACGAGCCGGTCACCTGGACACGCTCGCCGGTCTGGACGGTTTCGCTCTGGGTGCCGGTTTGCGCGAACGCCGGCTGGCCGACGATCGCGAGGCCGGCGATGCCGCCCGTGAACGCCAGGCGCAGGCATCGAGCCATGGGTGCTTCTTTGAACATGAGAATTCCTTCTGGAACAGGTTGTGGCGGCGGGCCGGAGGCGATCACACGCCGAGCGTCCGAACGGGGCCGATACCGCCAGCCACCCGTCGACTGTCTTGCTACGGTTTCGAGTCTAGGGAACTCAGTTTTGAATTTGAAGCGAAACCACTAGGCGCTATTGGAATCCGCAACATTCCGGTCGCCGAGCGTTGGGTTTTTGCGACGGCCCGTGACGGACGACCGCGATCGGCACGGAAAAGCCCGCCGAAGCGGGCTTTTCGTCTTATCGATGCGCTAGCAACGCAAGGCGGACCAGTCACATCTTGTATTGCAGGTTCGCCCGGTAGATGCGACCGCGGATGTCGAACAGCGTGCCGTCGTAGAGATTGGTGAACCCCGGGTTGTACGGCGGCGTCTTGTCGAACAGGTTCGTGATCGACGCGTTCAACGCGAAATTCTTCGTGATCTGGTACTTCCCGAACAGATCGTAGGTCTGGTAGATCGGGAAGCGCTGCCGCAGCGCGCCGTTCTGGAACTGCGGCGAGTTGCCGTCGGTGTACTGCGTGGCCGGCGCCAGATCCGAGTAGTAGCTGTGCGTGTAGTTGTAGGCCAGCGTCGCCGAGAACGGACCGAAGTCGTAATCGCCGGTGAAGCGCCCCTTGACGCGCGGCAGCTCGTACGTGCAGTACTCGTGGCCGATGCACTCGACGCCGTTCTCGCTGTACGACGCGACGTAGGTCACGTCGCCGCCCACCGAGAACTTGCCGTACGCGGTGGTCGGGAACGAGTACTTGATATCCAGATCGACGCCCGTCGTGCGGCGGTCGTTGACGTTGACGTAGCCGCTGTTGACCGTCACCACCTGGTTGGTCGTGGGGTCGCGCAGCACGGCGGCCGTCGCCGGACAGTTGGGCCCGCCCTGCGGACACGACGCGTAGATGATCGACTGCAGGGTCGGCGACGCGACGACATTGCGCCAGCGAATCCGATAGGCGTCGACGCCGACGCTGAATTCCTTCGTCGGCTCGAACACGAAGCCGGCGGTGGCGCTGGTGGACGTTTCCGGCTTCAGGTTCGGGTTGCCGACGTACACGCCGGAGACCTGCCGGACGACGCCGTCCTCGGGGTCGGTCACGGTGGTGAAGAACGTCGCCGTCGACGGCGAGATCTCGGGCAGCGACGGCGCCCGGAAGCCGTGCCCCCAGTTACCGCGCAGGATCACCATGTCGTTCGGCGTCACCTTGATGCCGATCTTCGGCGTCTTGGAGCTGCCGTAGTCGCTGTAGTGGTCGTAGCGACCGGCCGCCTGGATCTCGAGCTGCTTGAAGACCGGCAGCGAGAACTCGACGTAACCGGCGTAGGTCTGCCGCGTCCCGTCGGTCGCCGTCGATCCCTGTCCGAGGATATTGCCGGTCAAAGCGCTCTGGGCCGGACGATCCCGCAGGCTCTCGTCGCGGTACTCGCCGCCGAGCGCCATCGCCACCGGCCCGCCCGGCAGCCGCAGCCGCTGGATCTCGGTCGTCGCCTTGGTGTCGACGAAGCTCAACGTCGACTGTGCCTTCCGCGGAAAGTCGATCAGGAACGAGTCGCGGACGGCCTGCGAGTTCAGGTTGCTGTTGTCGAGGTTGTAGGTCGACGCCGTGGAGATCGGGATCGGCGGCTGCGGCGACGTCGGCACGTTGAAGGCGGCGCTGGTGCCGGACAAGGTCGTGCGATGCAGGTTCTCGGTCGTCGACAGGTTCTTCGAGAAACCGACGCCGCTGTCGAAGTCCCATCCCGCGATGTTGTAGTCGAGGCCGGCGACGAAGCGGCCGGTGTTCGACTTGATCACGGAGTCGCGCGTGCCCAGATCCTGCTGGACGCCCACGTAGCGCGCGTTGCTGGGGAAAGGATTGCCGGCGACGCCGGGCGCGAACGTGACGTTGTAGGTGAACGGACGCAGGCCGGCCGGCGTCTGTTGCAGGCCGGTCGTGCCGGCGAAGAACGGCGACTGGAAGGTCTGGAAGGTGCGCGTGTGGGTCAGGCCGACTTCGAGGTAGCCGAGCGTGGTCGGCGTGAACTGGTAGGTGCCGCGACCGAGGAAACCTTCCCGATCGGTCTTCGGCAGCGCGGTGAACTGCGTGTTGAAGTCCTGCGCGCAGCAGGTGTTGGTCACCGCGGCCATCGCGCGATTGGTCGTCAGCGTGGCGGCCGACAGGTTCGGCGACAGGTTGATCAGGCCGGCGGCCACCGCCTGCTGACCGTTGAGCACCTGGCCCGGACAGCTCGTGGTGGCCCGGTAGGTGTTGCTCAACGCCCCGGTCGGCGTCAGCTGCCGCCAGGTGCCGCCGCCGGTCAGCGACGTCGCGTTGCGGCCGCCCTGTTCCTTCCGGAAGTCGCGCGTGGAACCGAACTTGGTGGTCTCGCCTTCCAGCAGGTCGCGCTTGTACAGGTCGAGGACGCCGAACACGTTGAACTTGTCGCGGCTCAGGTCGCCGAAGCCGCCCGACAGGTTGGCTCCGTATTCGTTCTTGCCTTCCGAACGGCCGCCGCCGGCGTTGATCTCGACGCCCTGGAAGTCCTTCCGCAGGATGATGTTGACGACGCCCGCGATGGCGTCCGAGCCGTAGATGGCCGACGCGCCGTCCTTGACGATCTCCACGCGCTCCACCGCCGCAGTGGGAATCGAGTTCAGGTCGACGAAGCCGTCCTGCAGGTTCTGCGCGAAGCCGTAGTTGGCGGTGCGCCGGCCGTTGAGCAGCACCAGCGTCGCCTTCTGGCCCAGCCCGCGCAACGAGATGCCGGCGGCGCCCGGTGCGAAGCTGTTGGCGGCCTGTTCGTTGAAGCTGCCGCCGGTGTTGATCGGCAGCTGCCGCAGCACTTCGGCGATCGTCGCCTTGCCCGACCGCACGATGTCCTCGCGGGTGATGACCTGCACCGGCGCGACGCCTTCGGTGTCCGTCCGCTTGATGTTGGATCCGGTCACCTCGACGCGCTAGAGGCGCTCCGCCGTGGTCTGTGCCGTGGCCGGCGGGGAGGCGACCGACAGTGCCGTCGTCAACGCACCGAGCAGTGCCGCAAACGCGGCATTCGACTGAAAAGTCATCAAAACTCCCAGGAAGGTCGCGGCCCGCTCCTGAGAGGGAGCGAGGGGTTACAAACTGAAATCTCCGTTGAAGTTTAATGACAAAGGTCAATCGCGCGACACTTTTCCGTATCGAAGCGTTTGAATCCTGCGGCCGCGCGACGCCGCTGTTGGATCGATACGACAGATCGTTTCCCGCATGGCAACGAACCCGCCCTTCGTTGGTAAAAGGACCGAGTTCGACGACGGGCGAGCCTCGTGCAACGGCGCGGTCGTGGTCCAGGCGTCGTCATTCCGGCGTCGACTCGCCCGGTCCCGTCGATCTCGGCGCGCGAGCCGATCACCGCTTCTCGGGAAAATGCCATGTTCGACTGGGCCAATCCTTACCCGACCCTGCGGTCCCCGCTGTTCGCCCGCAATGTCGTCGCGACCTCGCATCCGCTCGCCGCCCAGGCCGGGCTGTCGATGTTGGCGCGCGGCGGCAACGCGGTCGACGCCGCCGTGGCGGCGGCGGCCGCGATGACGATCGTCGAACCGGTGTCGAACGGGCTGGGCAGCGACGCCTTCGCGATGGTCTGGGACCCCGCCGCGAAGGACGGTCGCCATCTGCACGGGCTGAACGCGTCCGGCACCGCGCCGGCCGCCTGGAACGTCGACTACTTCGCACGCAAGCACGCCGGGGTCTTGCCGATGCGCGGGTGGGACAGCGTCACGGTGCCCGGCTGCGTCGCCGGCTGGACCGCGTTGTCGCGGCGCTTCGGCACGTTGCCGTTCGCCGACCTGCTCGCACCCGCCGTCGATCTCGCCGCGCGCGGCTACGGGGTGCCGGCGATCGTCGCCGGCAAGTGGGCGCTGCAGCTGCCGGTGTTGCGCGACCAGCCCGGGTTCCTCGAGACCTTCGCGCCGCAGGGCCGCGCGCCGCGACCCGGCGAACGCTTCACGCACGCGGCGGCGGCTCGCTCCCTCGCCGCCATCGCCGAGTCAGGCGGCGAGAGCTTCTACCGCGGCGCACTCGCCGAACGCCTGGTCGCGCACGCGCGCGCGTGCGGCGCGGCGATGACCGAGCGGGACCTCGCGGACTACCGCGTCGAGTGGGTCGATCCCATCGACAAGGCGTATGTCGACCGCCAAGGCGCACGACACGTGCTGCACGAGATTCCGCCGAACGGCCAGGGCATCGCGGCGCTGATGGCGCTCGGCATCGCCGCCGAACTGGACGTGGCCCGCTTCCCGGTCGACTCGATCGACGCGCTGCACCTGCTGATCGAGGCGATGAAGCTGGCGTTCGCCGACGTCTATCGCTACGTGGCGGACGCGCGCCACATGACCGACGTGACGGTCGCCCACCTGCTCGACGACGCCTACCTGGCCGAGCGGGCGCGGTCGATCGACCCGGCGCGGGCGACCGACTTCACGCACGGCGTGCCCGGTCGCTTCCTGCGGCCCGGCGGCACCATCTACCTGACCACGGCCGACGAGTCCGGGATGATGGTCAGCCTGATCCAGTCCAACTACATGGGCTTCGGTTCCGGCGTCGTGGTGCCGGGCACCGGCATCAGCCTGCAGAACCGCGGCCACTGCTTCTCGCTCGACGCGTCGCATCCGAACGTCGTCGCGGGCGGCAAGCGGCCGTTCCACACGATCATCCCGGGGTTCCTCACCCGCACCGTCGACGGCCCGGGCGGCCCGCGCCAGGTGCCGCAGATGAGCTTCGGCGTGATGGGCGGCAACATGCAGCCGCAAGGCCATCTGCAGACGCTGGTGCGCATGCTCACCTACGGGCAGCAGCCGCAAGCAGCTTGCGACGCGCCGCGCTGGAAGGTCGGCACCGGCCTGTCGGTCGACTGCGAGACGACGATGCCGGCGCCGACCCGCCTGGCCTTGATCGACCGCGGCCATCGAATCGAATCCATCGCCGATTCGTACATGGACTTCGGTTCGGGCCAGTTCATCTGGAAGCTGTCCGACGACCCGGAGGACGGCTACGTCGCGGCCAGCGACTCGCGCCGCGACGGGCAGGCCGTGGGCTTCTGACGAGCGGAGATCGATGCGATCCGGACCGCTCGGGACGCAGGGACCGGCGACCCCGACAGTCACCCCTCGGGTTATCATCGCGCCGCGAATCCCGGACCCCCGACAAGACGCAGAAACCATGCAACAAGCAGCCACCCAAACGACGCCGGTCGCGAGCGGCGCGCCCGACCCGGCGCTGGAACGCGAACTGGCGCATTCGATCGTCGAAGCGCTCAACTTCGACGTCAAGGCCGACGACATCGCAGCCGACGCGCCGCTGTACGGCGAGGGACTCGGTCTCGACTCGATCGACATTCTCGAGGTGGCGCTGGTCGTGTCCAAGAAGTACGGCTTCCAGCTCCGGTCCGATGACGAGAACAACGTCCGCATCTTCCAGTCGCTCGGGACGCTCGCCGAGCACATCGCCGCGCATCGCACGAAGTAGCCGGGCGAGCGACGCGACGTCCTGCACGACGGCGGCGATGCCGACCGCTGGCCCGTCCGCCTCGACGCCCGGCCCGGGTGCCGTCGCAGCGACGATCGGCGCCGCGGCCGGCTACCTGTTGCTGGTTCATCTGCTGCTGGTCAGCGACGTGTTGCCGGTCCTGTCCCTGGCCACCGTCGTCGCGCCCTGGGTGATCGCCGGGCTGTCCGGCCTTTGGTCGACCGACCGCCTCGGCTCGTCCGCCGTCCGGGCGGCGCTGATGGCGGCGGCCCTGATCGCGCTGGGGTCGATCGCCTGGCGCTACGGCGACCGGCTCGCGGCGCATGCCGACGCCGTGCTGTATCTCGAGAACCTGGCGTTCCTGACGATGCTCGCCGGACTGTTCGCCGCGACGCTGCGGGACGGCCAGGAGCCGCTGGTCACGGGCCTCGCGCGCCGGGCGCGCGACGGCGACATGCCGCCCCGCGTCGTCCGCTACACCCGCGCCGTCACGCTCGGCTGGTCGCTGTTCTTCGTCGCCGCGGCGCTGTCGTCGTGCGCCCTCTTCTTCACGCAGTCGCGGGCGGTGTGGTCGTCGTTCGTCAACCTGGCGCTCGGACCCCTCGTCGTCGTCGCGTTCGTCGCCGAGTACGGCATCCGGCTGCGGGTGCTGCGCGGCCTCGAGCACGGCACGCTGATGACCGGCGTGATGGCGTATGCCGGGCGCGATCGCGGCGAGACCGGAGGCCGGTCGTGAGCGCCGGGCTGCCCCTGTTGCACGGCTTCGACGAACCCGGTGCCGTCTTCGCCTGGCGTCGCGGCGAGGCGATCGACCGCGGGCGCTTCCTCGCCGACGTGGCGCGGACCGCCGAACGCCTGCCCGATGCGGGGCACGTGCTCAACGTCTGCGTCGACCGCTATCGCTTCGCGGTCGGTCTGGCGGCGGCGATGGCGCGCGGCCAGGTCAGCCTGCTGCCGCCGTCGACCCACGCGAGCACCGTGCGGCAGCTCGTCGCCCGCTTTCCCGACCTGTACTGCTTCACCGACGCGGTGCAGGTCGACATCGACCTGGCCCAGACGCTGGTCGACGTGGACGTCGTCGATGCGGCGGACTCACGGCCGGTCGCGATGCCGCTGATCCCGGGCGACCGGGTCGTCGCCGGCGTGTTCACGTCGGGCTCCACCGGCGAGCCGACGATGCACCGCAAGCGCTGGGCCTCGCTGGTCGAGAACGTGCGGGCCGAAGGCGAGCGGCTGGGCTGCGACGGCCGCGGGTCGCCGCTGGCGATCGTGGCCACCGTGCCGCCGCAACACATGTACGGCTTCGAGTCGTCGCTGCTGATGGCCTGGCAGACCGGCGCGGCGCTGGTCGCCGAGCGGCCGTTCTTCCCGGCCGACATCGTGGCGTCGCTGGCACGCCAGCCGGGTCGACGCATGCTCGTCACGACGCCGTTCCACCTGCGTGCGCTGCTGGCCGAAGGCGGCGAGCTGCCGGCCGTCGACCGCGTGGTGTCGGCCACCGCGCCGTTGTCGCTCGCGCTGGCGACGGAGGCGGAACGCCGTTTCAAGGCCCCGCTGCTCGAAATCTACGGCTGCACCGAGACCGGTCAGCTCGCGTCGCGCCGGCCCGTCGAGGATGCCCGCTGGCAACTGTTCGGCCGCATCGACCTCTGCTTCGACGCCGACGGCCGGGCGATCGCGAGCCACGGCCACATCGAGCGGCCGACGCCGATCGCCGACCATCTCGAAGCGGCGGCGGACTTCGCGACCTCGCGTCGCTTCTCGCTCGTCGGCCGCTCGGCGGACCTGGTCAACATCGCCGGCAAGCGCACGTCGCTCGGCCACCTCGCGGCGCAGCTGCAGGCCATCGACGGCGTGATCGACGGCGTGTTCCTGATGCCCGAGGACGACGAGGCCGAGCGCGACGGCGTGACGCGGCTGGTCGCGCTGGTGGTCGCGCCCACGCTGGACGCCGAGCGGCTGCTGGCCGCGCTCCGCGAACGGATCGACGCGGCGTTCCTGCCCCGGCCGCCCTACTTCGTCGATCGCCTGCCGCGCAACACCACGGGCAAGCTGACGCGGGCCGTGCTGCACGACCTCCTGCAGCGCCAGCGACCAAGCGACACCGGTCGATCGGCCAGCGACGCCGCCTCGTGCCGATGACTTCGTTGCCGTTGCCCATCGATCCGGCGCATCCCGCGTTCGCCGGTCACTTCCCCGCGCGGCCGATCCTGCCGGGGGTGGTGCTGCTCGACCATGGGCTGCGGGCGATCGACGCGCAGCGCCGCGCCGACGCCGCGCAGGACGCCGCGCACGACACGAACGCGGCGCCGGCATGCCGCATCGGCGCCGCCAAGTTCCTGTCGTTCGTGCTGCCCGGCGAGCCGGTGCGGCTCGAGATCGAGTGGGTCGACGCGACGCCGCCGACCGGGCAGCGCGACTGCCGCCTGCGGATCTACGCCGGCGCGGGCGACGGCGAGCGACTCGCGGTCACCGGCAGCGTCTTCTTCGACACGGCGTCGAGCACCGCAGGGCCGGCCGACTGATGGCCGCCATCTGGACGACGCATCGTGAACGCGGGCACCCGTCGGCGCTACGCACCTTCACGTGGATCGCGTTGCGTCTCGGCCGGCCCGTCGCCCGACTGCTGCTGATCCCGATCGTCTGCTACTTCGTCGTGGCCGGCGGCGAGGCGCGAGCCGCTTCGCGCGACTACCTGCGGCGCGTGCTGGGGCGGGCGCGGCTCGTCGACGTCTTCCGCCACGTCCACTGCTTCGCATCGGTGATCCTCGACCGGCTGTACCTGCTCAACGGTCGCCACGAGCTGTTCGACATCGAGGTCGAGGGCAGCGACGCGATCCTCGGCGCGCTGGGCAACGCGCCCGACGGCGAGCGCCGCCTGCGCCGCGGCGCGATCGTCCTCGGGGCGCATTTCGGCAGCTTCGAGGCGGTGCGGGCCGCCGGTCGCGGCGAGTCGGGCCTGCGCGTCTCGATGGTCATGTACGAGGACAACGCGCAATACCTGAACGAGGTCCTGGCGGCGATCAATCCGGCGCTCGACGAGGCGATCATCCCGCTCGGTCGCGTCGACTCGATGCTGCGCGTCAAGCGTGCGCTCGACGACGGCGGCCTGGTGGGGATGCTCGCCGATCGCATCCTCGTCGAGGAGATCGGCACGCCGGCGGTGCGCGAGGTCACCCTGCTGGGCGGCCGCGCGTCGATCCCGACCGGGCCGTTCCGCATGGCGGCCATGCTGCGGCGACCGGTGGTGTTCATCGCCGGCGTGCAACGCGGCGGCAATCGCTATGCGGTCCACTACGAGGCGCTGTACGACTTCTCCGTCGAGGCCGGCAGCGGGGCGGCCGCCGGCGCGCTTTCGACGGCCGACGCCGTCGACGCTGCGATCGACCGTTACGTGGCGCGGCTCGAGCACTACTGCCGTGCCGCGCCGTTCAACTGGTTCAACTTCTACGACTTCTGGAACCAGGGACCCGCCGCAGCGCACGGATCGGCAGGCGGCGAGTCCGGCGCTTCGAAGCCGGGAGCGCCGTCTTGAAGCGACCGGTGCGAAGCGCGCTCGCCGCGTCAGTCGCGCTGTCGGTCGCGCTGTCGGTCGCGCTCGAAGTCGCGCTCGCCGCCACCGGGCCGGTCGCCGCCCCGGCGGCCGAAGCCTTCGACGCCGCGACGCTGATGCGCACGCTGGCGAAGACCCGCGCGAGCCGGGCGGACTTCGTCGAGAAGAAGTACCTGGCGACGCTCGAGCAGCCGATCGAGTCGTCGGGCGAGCTCGTCTATCGGGCGCCGTCGCGCCTCGAACGGCGCACCGTGAAGCCGAAGCCCGAGGTGCTGATCGTCGATGGCGACATGCTGTCGGTGGAGCGCGGCGCGACCCGTCGCAGCATCTCGCTCGCGTCGTATCCGGAAGTGGCCGTGTTTACCGACAGCATCCGGGCGACGCTCGGCGGCGACCTCGCGGCCCTGGCCCGCTCGTATCGCGTCGTCGTCGACGGCAGCGCCGCCCGCTGGCGCATCAGCCTGTTGCCGTCGGACGCCAGGATCGCCGCGCTGGTCAGCCGCGTCACGCTCGACGGACACGACGCGTCGATCGACACGATCGAGGTGCTGCAGGCCGACGGCAGCCGCTCGGTCACGTCCGTCAGGCCCCGACCCGACGGCGCGCCGTGAGCGCGACGGCCGCCACGGTGGCGCGGTCGGCGCGATGAACGGCCGCACCCGCGACCGGATCGCGATCGGCTC
>CAHJXF010000073.1 GCA_903644065.1 Betaproteobacteria bacterium | reverse complement strand
AAAGCATCTGCGCGTACTTGAAGCCGAATCCCTCATCACGAAAAAGCCGGGCTATGTCATGCGGGCCAATGACGGCACTATCGTCGAAGTTTTTGAGTGGCGCTCAGCTGAGGCTATTCATGAGGCACATAGTAATCCCTCAGTCCAGGCGCTCTGGGTAGAGCTTGGTGCAGCTTGTGACTACGCTCCTCTATCAACTCTTTCCGAAACACAGCAAATGTTTGCTGAGTTTGACTCTGTCGAGCTATGAGGCATTTGCAGCCCAACAAGGCGTTCAAGCCGACGTTGCTGAAAAGCCAGCAACGCGGCTTGACTTAGGCGTTAGGTGCGTATGGTGCGACGTTCACTGAACGCATTTGAGTTTGACTCCTTGTTTTTACTCGCTCAGATCCTTCTTGGGCTTGGTTGCATCGGTTACGTAAAAGCGTCGTGGCTTCTCGAATGGCTTCGCGCTGGGCGCCACTTATTTGCAATCTTCGCCTCGATTTTTGTAGGGCTGCTTACAATGGTAGCGATCGTTCACATACCAATCGCGGTCGGTATCGTGTTTGGCCTTGCGGTGATGTTGGGCGTTTTGTTTGCATTGGGAAACGGAGCTGCAGTGCTGCCCTGACATCCCGGGGAGCGGCATTGCCTAACTCGAACCGCAGGTAGCATGGAAGTAACGGCCAAGTATTGGTCAATCGTCACAAAAGGTTCTCGCATGCGATTAGATATCCTTTGAGGAGATGACTATGAAAGGTTGGATGGTGGGGATCTTTTCGGCCGTACTAGCGACCGCTCTCGGCGTCTACTATGCTTGGCGCGGCTTTGCCTCCCATCCTTACGATGGCCGGGATCTCGGTCTCTTCTTTGGGACTCTCGGCGCCATTACTGGTGGTTTGTGGGGCATCCTCGGGGCGCTTGCCGGTCGTTGGATGACGTCGGCTGCGTCGACTGCGCCGCGAGCCTAACCCGTCGTTCCAGCGGCCGCCACGCGGCCGCTGAACCGAATCGTTACGCTACCCCTTTGCGCGTACTTCGCTATCGCGTGAATCTTGTCCGCGTCATCGGCTCTTGGTCAGGAGTTCCGACCGTATCCCGAGCAACACGTGACCGAAGAAGCGGTGACGCTGTGGCCTGACCCATCGATCTGGCGGACTTACCGATGCTGTCTCGCGTGCAGATCGCATCAGAAGCACCGGCTGCCAACAATCAGCAGGCGAATCCTTCCGTGTGATCGCTCGAGTCACAATCCGCCCCGATGAACGACCTGCCGACCATCGACCCTGCATTGCGCGCCCGCGAGGGGACGATCGACTTCCGCGGATACCGGGTCTGGTACGCCATCGTCGGTGAAGAGCAGGAACGCCCCGGAAAGCTGCCGCTGCTCTGTCTGCATGGTGGTCCGGGAGTCGGCCATGACTACCTGGAAAGTCTCGCGGCGATGGCCGAAGGCGGGCGACGCGTGATCTTCTACGACCAGCTCGGGTGCGGTAATTCCGATCAGCCGGACGATCCGTCGCTGTGGAACGTGCAGCTCTATGTCGAGGAGATCGACGTCGTGCGACGAGCACTCGGCCTGGACCGAATGCATCTGCTCGGCCAGTCCTGGGGCGGGATGCTCGCGATGGAATACGCGTTGACGCAGCCGCTCGGCATGGCGTCCCTGACGGTCGCCTCGTCGCCGGCCAGCATGATCCAGTGGGTCGCCGAGGCGAATCGCTTGCGGCAAGGTCTATCCCCCGAGATACAGGCCACCCTGCTGCACCACGAGACGGCCGGGACCACCGACGCCGTCGCCTATCAGTCGGCGATGATGGATTTCTACCGCCGCCACGTCATTCGCACGGACCCGATGCCGGAGGCCGTCGCCCGCACCTTCGCCAAGCTGGAGCGCAATCCGCAGGTGTACCACTCGATGAACGGCCCGAGCGAGTTCCATGTCGTCGGCCATCTGAAGACTTGGGACATCGTGGATCGTCTGTCGGAGATCACTGCGCCGACGCTGGTGACCTCCGGTCGACACGACGAGGCCACGCCGCTGGTCGCCGAAACGGTCCACCGGGGCATTCGCGGTTCGCAGTGGGTGGTCTTCGAGCACAGTTCGCACATGGCCCATGTCGAAGAAGCCACTCGCTACATGGCGGTCCTCGAAGAGTTCCTCGGTCGCCACGACTAGACGCCGAGGCGCGCGGCATCGCCGAGCCCGCCGTTTCTCCCGCGGACTTCTCGTTCCGGTTCGAGGGAGAACGGATGGCAACGGTACGCCGAGGCGCAAGCCCGTGACGATCGTGGTCGGCGTGCGAGTCGGCGTGACGAAGCGGGCCTGGGAGGTGCGACGCGTCATCGAGCATCGACGGCGCTTCGACGAACTGGTGCATCCCGCTTGCAGCACACCGGCCTTCGCGTCCCGCACCGTGTCTCGAGCGTCCGATGGGCTCGTTCGGCGTCCGAGCGGATGGCGCGTCCGCGTGCCTTCTGGACGGGTATCGTGCCTTTGCGCCATGCTGCCGACCTCGATCGACGCGAGACCTTCGCCCCGCGCAATGCCCGCTATGCCAGCAACGCCCCTCTTCCTCGCCGGCATCGGCGACTCCGGCCCCGACCATTGGCAAACGCTCTGGCAGGCCGCGATGCCCGCGGCGCAGAAGCTCGAGCACTCGGAATGGGACAAGCCGGACCGGATCGTCTGGGTCCAAGAGTTGAACGAGGCGCTCGTCCGGATCGACGGTCCCGTCGTCGTCGTCGCCCACAGTCTCGGTTGCCTGCTGGTTGCGCATTGGGCTGCCGCGTCGCGTCGCACGGTCGCGGGCGCGCTGCTGGTCGCGGTACCGGACCCGGGCGGTCCGACCTTTCCGGCGGAGGCGACCAACTTTCGCCCGGTGCCGCTCGAGCGGCTGCCCTTTCCGAGCATCGTGGTCGCGGGCGACGACGATCCTTATGGGACGTTCGACTACATGCGCGCTTGCGCGGGCGCCTGGGGCAGCCGCTTCCAGGCCGCCGGCCCGCTCGGTCACATCAACGCGAGCAGCGGGCTGGGCGACTGGGTGCAAGGTCGGGCCTGGCTGCACGAGCTCGGTGTCTGACCCGTCGTCCAGCGACGCAAGCGCAGCGACGGAGGCAGAGGCAGGAACACGCGCCCGGGTCGACCGCGAGCGAGGAGTCGACGGACATCGTCGCGCCCGGCCAACGGGTCGCCGTGGCACGACGGTCGCAACGATGTTTTCCTGGGAAGCACAGTGACGATCACACCGTTCAGGATCGATGTTCCGGACGCCGACGTGGCGGACCTCGCTCGCCGCCTGGCCACGACGCGATGGCCCGACGACCTAGGCGAAGGCGCCTGGGGCTCCGGCGTCCCGCTCCGGGTGCTGCGGGACGTGGTGGCGCACTGGCGCGATCGATTCGACTGGCGCGCCGCCGAGCGCCGGCTCAACGCCTTGCCGCAGTTCACCGTCGAGATCGACGGGCAGACCGTGCACTTCCTGCACGTGCGGGGCGTCGATCGCGAGTCTCCGCCCCTCGTGATCACGCACGGTTGGCCGGGTTCGTTCGTCGAGATGTGCGGAATCATTCCGCTGCTGACCGATCCCGCCCGCCACGGGTTGGCCGGACACCGTTCCTTCGACGTCGTCGTGCCCTCGCTGCCGGGGTTCGGCTTCTCGCCAGCGCCGAGCAAGCCCGGTACGAACAGCCGCGCGGTCGCCACGCTCTGGCACCGGTTGATGACGGCGCTCGGTCATTCGCGCTACTTCGCCCAGGGCGGCGACATCGGATCGGGGGTCGGTACCTGGCTGGCCCGCCTGTATCCGGAAGCCGTCCGCGCGCTTCACCTCAACTTCGTCTCGGACAGCTTCCAGCCGTCGCTGACCGAAGCCGATCGTCCGCTCTCCGCCGCGGAGACCGAGTGGCTCGAGGCCCGTGCCCGCTGGGCCGAGCGCGAAGGCGGTTACAGCCACATCCAGGCGACCAGGCCGCAGACGCTCGCCTACGCGTTGACCGACTCGCCGGTCGGCCTGGCCGGCTGGCTGCTCGAGAAATTCTTCGCGTGGAGCGACGGCGGCGACGAGCTGACGCAGCGATTCGACCTCGACGAACTGCTGACCAACGTCTCGGTGTACTGGTTTTCGGGAAACGTCGCGTCCACGCTGCGCATCTACCAGGAAAATGCGCGGGAGCCGCTGCGGTTCGCGTCCGGCGAACGGATCGTCCCGCCGCTCGCCTACGCGCGGTTTCCGAAAGAGATCGTCAGCCCGCCGCGCGAGTGGGTCGAGCGCGTGTTCGACGTCGTTCGATGGAGCGAGATGCCGGCCGGCGGCCACTTCGCGGCGCTCGAGCAGCCGCGGTCGCTGGCCCTCGACCTCCACGAGGCGTTCGCGTCGATGTGATCGACCGGCGCGTCCGGGCGGCATTCCCGACGCGCTTTCGCCTCATTCCCGCCGCCAGGCACTGACCAGCCAGCGCTGCTCGTCGCGCGGCAGGCCCGCCGGCCGAAAGTAGTGCTCGAGCTCGACGAAGCCCGTGGCCGTCAGGTAGCGGCGCCAGCCGTCGAGATCGTGGAACGCGCTGTAGCGGGCGCCGTTCCATCCCTCTTCGTTGTCGCCGCGCGGGATCGACGCGAGCAGGACGCCCCGTGCCTTCAACGCGGCATGGAGGTCGGCCAGCACGCGCGGCAACGCGCGGCCCGGCACGTGCTGCATCGACGCGTTGGCGAAGACGCCGTCGAAGCTCGCCGGCGGCAGATCGAGCGCGAGGAAGTCCTGGTGCAGCACCTCGCAGCCGCTGGCCGCGCGCGCCATCTGGACGAACGGCAGCGATCCGTCGAGACCGACGACCGTGTGCCCGGTCGCCGCCAGGGTCTTCAGGTCGCGTCCGGGCCCGCAACCGAAGTCCAGCAGCCGCCACGGCGCCGAGCCTTCGATGTGCCGCAGCAGTGCGGCGACGTTCTGGCGGACATCGTGGTCCGCGGTCCGCGACGCGTACTCGTCGGCGTTCTGCTCGTAATGGCCGAGCGTGGACGCGGTGATGGAACGCAGATCGGCGAAGTCGCTGGACATGGGCGTAGTCTACGAGACGCCGGTCGCACCGGACTGGCGGTCGAGGTCACTCGCCTTCATCGCCCGGCCGGCGATCGGCAGCGACAGGTTGATGCTGCAGTCATCATGTTCCCCATGGCGTCGAGCAACCGTCCCGACGACGCGGCGTTCCTCGATCATGCGATCGGCACCTTCCTCGCGGCGAACGGTTAGCATCGACGGCTCCGCCCACGCGCTGCTCCATCGGCACCGCCCTCGCATGTCCCCGCACATCCTCGTCACCGGCGGCGCCGGCTACATCGGCTCGCACACCTGCGTCGAACTGCTGGCTGCCGGCTTCGTGCCGGTCATCGTCGACAACCTCGTCAACAGCAAGCGCGAAGCGGTCCGGCGCATCGAGCGCATCGCGGGGTCCGCGCCGATCTTCGTCGAGGCCGACGTGCGCGACGCGGCCGCGCTCGAACGTGTCTTCGCGTCGCACGCGATCGTCGCGGTGATCCACTTCGCGGGCCTGAAGGCGGTCGGCGAGTCGGTCGCAAAGCCGTTGATGTACTACGACAACAACGTGGCCGGCACGCTGGCGCTGGTCGACGCGATGACGCGGGCCGACGTCAAGCGGCTGGTGTTCAGTTCGTCGGCCACCGTCTACGGCGATCCGCACGCGCTGCCGATCCGCGAGGACTTTCCGATCCGCACCACCAATCCGTACGGCACGTCGAAGGCCATGATCGAGCGCGTGCTGACCGACGTCGCGGCCGCGGACCCGGCCTGGCGCATCGCGTTGCTGCGTTACTTCAACCCGGTCGGCGCGCACGAGAGCGGCCTGATCGGCGAGGACCCGGCCGGCATCCCCAACAACCTGATGCCGTACGTCGCACAGGTCGCGGTCGGCAAGCTGCAGCGCCTGACGATCCACGGCGACGACTACGACACGCGAGACGGCACCGGCGAACGCGACTACATCCATGTCGTCGACCTGGCGCGCGGCCACCTCGCGGCGCTCGAACGGCTCGACACGCTCGCCGGCGCCGTGCCGATCAACCTCGGCACCGGCCGCGGCAGCACGGTGCGCGAGATGATCGCCGCGTTCAGCGCCGCTGCGGGTCGGCCGGTCGACCACGTGGTGGGCCCGCGGCGCCCCGGGGACATCGGCGGCTGCTACGCCGAAGTGGAGCGCGCGGCGTCCCTGCTCGGATGGCGCGCGAGCTACGGCCTCGACCGCATGTGTGCGGACACGTGGCGCTGGCAGCAGGCGAACCCGAACGGCTTCGTGACCGACGCGTCGTAAGCCGTTCGAGCGTTCG
This sequence comes from Betaproteobacteria bacterium, assembly GCA_903644065.1. GTDB lineage: Bacteria > Pseudomonadota > Gammaproteobacteria > Burkholderiales > Burkholderiaceae_D > CAHJXF01. The sequence continues at coordinate 6,829 of CAHJXF010000073.1, read as the reverse complement.
CGCGCATCGGCCCTCGGCTGCATCGCACGCGGCTTGAGCCGATTCGGCGCATTCCCCGATCGTCGACGCCGGCCTTCAGCCCATCAAGACGTGTGGTCGCAGACGATGCGCCAGCGTCCGTCGCGCTCGTGGAAGACGAGGCTGAAGATACCGCTGGCCTCGGCCTTCGCGCGATCGACCGGCTGCAGGTGGTAGCGGCCGATCATCAACGCATAGTGCTCGCCGGTCGGCCGGATCTCGAGCGTGTCGAACGACAGCTGGCCGAGCTGGCCCGGCCCGCCCGCTCCGAACGACGACGCGTAGCGCGCCTGGATCGCGGCCTTGCCGCGCACCAGCCCCTGCGCGCCGACGAACAACGTGTCCGGGGAATCCTCGTAGCTGTCCATGAACGCGGTCAGGTCGCCGGCCGACCAGGCGACGACGCTCGCGTCCATCGTGCGGCCCACGGCGGCGGCGACCCCGGCGGCGACGTCGTCGGCGGCCCGGACGAGGGAGGGGACCGACAGCCCGCTTGCGCACAGGGCGGCGGCCGCGAGCAGCACGAGACGGCGGCGGATCGAGACTCGGGACATGCGAACTCCTTGAAGACCGGGATGGGATGAGGAAGTCATGCGGCGATTGTCGGTGAAAGTCCACACCGCGCGAAATCGTCGTGCCGGTTTGTTTACACGATGCAAGGCACGGTTTACAAGAGGGAATGGCGCATCGCAGCAGAGCGAGCCACCACCCACCGGAGCAATCGATCTTGTCGCCACATATGTCGCCGAACTCGTCTCATTTTGCGCGTCGTCCGCCGTTCACCCGCCTGCGCTGCGCCCTCGCGGTGTCTTCGACCCTCGCCCTGTTCAGCCTCGCCGCCCAGGCTCAGCAGTCCGGCACGGCGCCGCTGCCGCTGCCGCCCGGCGCCAACGACGCGCCTTCGGTGCAGAAGCGGCCGGCCGCCGACGGCTCCGCGTCCAACCCGACCCAGCTCGACAGCGTCGTCATCACGTCGCAGAAGCGGACCGAGTACCAGCAGGACGTGCCGATCAGCGTCAATGTGATCGGCGCCCGCCAGTTGCAGAACCTCGGCGCGCAGAACTTCACCGACCTGATCTCCACGGTGCCGAGCCTGTCGTCGTTCCAGACCGGGCCGGGCCGCTCGCAGCTGATCATCCGCGGCATCACGACCGGCGGCATCACGGAGGACGATCCGCAGACCCAGGAGACGGTCGGCCTCTACGTCGACGAGTCGCCGATCTCGGTCAACGGCTTCAATCCCGAGTACGGCCTCTTCGACCTGCAGCGCGTCGAGGTGCTGCGTGGGCCGCAGGGCACGCTATACGGCGCCGGCGCGATGAGCGGCGCCTTGAAGCTCGTGACCCGCAAGCCCGACCTCAACACCTTCGGCGGCAGCATCGAAGGCGACGTCGGCCGCATCCGTTCCGGCGGCACCAGCAACGACGAGCGCGCGGTCATCAACCTGCCGCTCGTGACCAACATGCTGGGCGTGCGCGCGTCGCTGTTCCACGACAAGTTCGGCGGCTACATCGACAACAGCACCACCGGCGAGAAGGACCTCAATCACAGCAACACCCAGGGCGGCCGCCTGGCCGTGCGCTACCAGCCGACCGACCGGCTGACGGTCGACGTCAGCTACTTCGGCCAGGCCACGCGCGACGGCGGCCGGCCGATCGACGAGGGCGACTACAAGCGCGCCTACGTCTCGCCCGAAGGCTCCAATTCGCAATACCAGCTGGCCAATGCCACGGTCGACCTCGACGTCGGCTTCGCGGACCTGGTCTCGTCGTCGTCGTATCTCAAGTTCGACATCACGAACCGTCGCGAGCTCGACAAGACGCTGCAGCTGTTCACGCAGGACCTGCAGGCGCCGCTGGCCGACCAGACGCACCTGAAGGACTTCACGCAGGAGCTGCGCCTCGCGTCCAAGGACGACGGTGCGTTCCGCTGGCTGGGCGGCGTGTACTTCAATCGCCGGCGGCGCGACTACGTGAACCAGTTCCCGGTGCCCGGCTTCGACGCCGAGCTGCCGATGTTCGCGTCGACGCAATTCGGCGCGCCGCCCGACAACCCGTTCTACGGCTACGACAACGTCGACGTGACGCAGGAGGCGTTGTTCGGCGAAGCGAGCTACACGTTCGGCCCCTTCACCGTGACGGCCGGCGAGCGCGGCTTCCACTGGGTCGAGGATTTCTTCCTGTTCTCGTCGGGCTTCTTCAACGGCGGCATCACCACGACCGGGCAGCGGAAGACGACGACCGGCGGATCGACGCCGAAGCTCAACGTGACCTATCGCTACGACCAGAACGAATTGCTGTACGTGCAGGCCGCGAAGGGTTTCCGCTTCGGCGGCATCAACCAGATCGTCCCGCTCAACCTGTGCGCGTCCGAACTGGCGGCCAATAACCTCGCCGTGCCGTCGGGGACCTACAACCCCGACAGCCTGTGGAACTACGAGCTCGGCAACAAGGCGACGCTGCTCGACGGCCGCATGACGGTCAACGCCAGCGCGTTCCTGATCCACTGGAAGAACATCCAGGCCAGCCGCAGCCTCAACTGCGGTTTCTCGTACCGCGAGAACGCGGCCGGGCTGACCAGCAAGGGCGTGGAGCTCGAGACCTCGGTGCGGCCGATCCGCGGCCTCACGCTGTCGCTCGGCGGCTCGTACGTCGACGCCACGCTCAACTCGGACGTGCCCGACCTGGCGGCGTCGAAAGGCGACCACGCGCCGTTCGTGCCGAAGGTCTCGGTCAGCGCCAGCGGCGAGTACCGCTTCCCGGTGATCCCCGGCTGGGACGGCTTCGTGTACGCGTCCTACCAGCATGTCGGGCAGCGCACGACCGAATTCAGCCCGCTGCTCGCGCGCTACCGCCTGATGGATTCGTACAACGTGGTCAACACGCGTCTCGGCGCGCAGCAGGGGCCCGTCGAAGTGTCGCTGTACGCGAAGAACTTGACCAACAGCGGCGGCGTGCTGCGGGCTCTGGCCTCGACGCCGTTCGACGCGGAAGGCGCCTACCGCATCACGCCGCGCACCGTCGGCGTCACGGCGCGCTACACGTTCTGACGGCCGGCCGCCCCGTCGCGCATCGTGCGCGGCGGGGCGGACCGCTGGTTGACATGACAGGGCACCGTCGGCATAATCCCGCGTCTTGACTCGCCCGGGTCAGACGTTCTTTGGATCGTTGCACCGAATCTTCCCGCTCGATCACAGCGCGGATTCATCGTGAAACGTGCTCGCACCGAACGTTTGTGGTGCGACCTTCCAAGACCAAGCAGTCCTCGCGCAACGGCTCGTCGAGCGGCGCGGACTTCCGCAGCTCACTAGAAGACCCGCAATGCCAACCATCAATCAGCTGGTCCGCAAGCCGCGCGTTTCCGCGACGATCAAGAGCAAGAGCCCCGCGTTGCAGGACTGCCCGCAACGCCGCGGCGTGTGCACGCGCGTGTACACCACGACGCCGAAGAAGCCGAATTCGGCGCTTCGCAAGGTCGCCAAGGTGCGCCTGACCAACGGCTTCGAGGTCATCTCGTACATCGGCGGCGAAGGTCACAACCTGCAGGAGCACTCGGTCGTGCTGATCCGCGGCGGCCGCGTGAAGGACCTGCCGGGCGTGCGTTATCACATGGTGCGCGGGTCGCTCGACACGCAGGGTGTCAAGGACCGCAAGCAGTCGCGTTCCAAGTACGGCGCCAAGCGGCCGAAGGCCGGTGCCGCGACCAGCGCCAAGAAGTAGGCGTGTTCGCGGACCGGCGACTTTCCGTTCGTTCGACCCGGGAGCGGCGCCTGCCGATCCCCCTTTCCGGTCCGCCTCGAGCGGATCGACCACCGAGTAAGTGGCCGCCCCGTGTCGCATCGTCGGGTGACCGCGAAGCGCCGATCGCTCGGCGCTTCAACTGAAGAGGAATGTCATGCCACGTCGTCGTGAAGTCCCCAAGCGCGAGATCCTGCCCGACCCGAAGTTCGGCAGCGTCGATGTCACCAAGTTCTCCAACGTGATCATGCTGGCCGGCAAGAAGGCCGTCGCTGAGCGGATCATCTACGGTGCCTTCGACACGATCACGTCGAAGGGCGGCAAGGATCCGCTCGAAGTGTTCACGCTGGCGCTGTCCAACGTGCGGCCGATGGTCGAGGTCAAGAGCCGTCGCGTCGGTGGCGCCAACTACCAGGTCCCCGTCGAGGTCCGCCCGGTTCGTCGCATGGCGCTGGCCATGCGCTGGTTGCGCGAGGCGGCCGTCAAGCGCAGCGAGAAGTCGATGGCCTTGCGTCTGGCCGGCGAGCTGATGGATGCGGCCGAAGGTCGCGGCGGCGCGATGAAGAAGCGCGACGAAGTGCACCGCATGGCCGAGGCCAACAAGGCGTTTTCGCACTTCCGGTTCTGAGGGCGTTCGCTTCGGCTGGGCGGTGTTTGCTTCCGCGTCTTCGACGCGGTACCCCTGGTAAGTACCCGTCGGCCGCTGCGCGGCCGCCGTCTTCTTTTCTTCGAGGGCTCGTGCGGGCTCCTCGTCTTTTGCAAGGTTGCCCATCGTGGCCCGTAAAACCCCCATCGAGCGCTACCGCAACATCGGCATCTCGGCGCACATCGACGCCGGCAAGACGACGACCACGGAGCGCATTCTTTTCTATACCGGCGTCAACCACAAGATCGGCGAGGTGCACGACGGCGCCGCGACGATGGACTGGATGGAGCAGGAGCAGGAGCGCGGCATCACGATCACGTCGGCCGCGACCACGTGCTTCTGGAAGGGCATGAACGGCCTGTATCCGGAACACCGCATCAACATCATCGACACGCCGGGCCACGTCGACTTCACGATCGAGGTCGAGCGCTCGATGCGCGTGCTGGACGGCGCCTGCATGGTGTACGACTCGGTCGGCGGCGTGCAGCCGCAGTCGGAGACGGTCTGGCGCCAGGCCAACAAGTACAAGGTCCCGCGGCTCGCGTTCGTGAACAAGATGGATCGCGTCGGCGCCGACTTCTTCCGTGTCTACGACCAGATGAAGTCTCGCCTGAAGGCCAATCCGGTGCCGATGCAGATTCCCGTCGGGGCCGAGGACAGCTTCACCGGGGTCGTCGATCTGGTGAAGATGAAGGCCATCGCCTGGGACGACGCGTCGCAGGGCATGAAGTTCGAGTACGCCGAGATTCCGGCCGATCTGAAAGAACTCGCCGACACGTGGCACGAGAAGATGGTCGAGGCCGCGGCCGAGGCCAACGAAGAGTTCATGAACAAGTACCTGGAGGGCGAGACGCTCACCGAGGACGAGATCAAGCTGGGCATCCGCACGCGCACCATCGCCGGCGAGATCCAGCCGATGTTCTGCGGTTCGGCATTCAAGAACAAGGGCGTGCAGGCGATGCTGGACGCGGTGCTCGACTACATGCCGGCGCCTACCGACATCCCGCCGGTCACCGGCATGGACGACGACGACCAGCCGACCGAGCGCAAGGCCGACGACACCGAGAAGTTCTCGGCGCTGGCGTTCAAGATCATGACCGACCCGTTCGTCGGCCAGCTGATCTTCTTTCGCGTGTACTCCGGCGTGATCAATTCGGGCGACACGATCTACAACCCGATCAAGGGGAAGAAGGAACGCATCGGTCGTCTGCTGCAGATGCACGCGAACCAGCGCGACGAGATCAAGGAAGTGCGCGCCGGCGACATCGCGGCGGCCGTGGGCCTCAAGGACGCGACGACGGGCGACACGCTGTGCGACCCGAACTCGCTGATCACGCTCGAACGCATGATCTTCCCGGAGCCGGTGATCTCGCAGGCCGTCGAGCCGAAGACCAAGGTCGACCAGGAGAAGATGGGCATCGCGCTCAACCGGCTCGCGCAGGAAGATCCGTCGTTCCGCGTCAAGACCGACCAGGAGTCGGGCCAGACCATCATCTCGGGCATGGGCGAGTTGCACCTCGAGATCCTGGTGGACCGCATGCGCCGCGAGTTCGGTGTCGAAGCCACCGTCGGCAAGCCGCAGGTCGCCTATCGCGAGACCATCCGCAAGGTCTGCGAGGAGATCGAGGGCAAGTTCGTCAAGCAGTCGGGCGGTCGGGGCCAGTACGGGCACGTCGTGCTGAAGATCGAGCCGCAACCGCCGGGCAAGGGCTTCGAGTTCGTCGACGCGATCAAGGGCGGCACGGTGCCGCGCGAATACATCCCGGCCGTCGAGAAGGGTGTCGTCGAGACGCTGACGGCGGGGGTGATGGCCGGCTACCCGGTGGTCGATGTCAAGGTCACGCTGTTCTTCGGCTCGTACCACGACGTGGACTCGAACGAGAACGCGTTCAAGATGGCCGCGTCGATGGCGTTCAAGGACGGATGCCGGAAGGCCAGCCCGGTCCTGCTCGAGCCGATGATGGCCGTCGAGGTCGAGACGCCCGAAGAGAAGATGGGCGACGTGATGGGCGACCTGTCGAGTCGCCGCGGGATGATCCAGGGCATGGACGACATCGCCGGTGGCGGCGGCAAGACGGTGCGTGCCGAGGTGCCCCTGGCCGAGATGTTCGGCTACTCGACCACGCTGCGTTCGCTCACCCAGGGCCGCGCGACCTACACGATGGAGTTCAAGCACTACGCCGAAGCGCCGAAGGCGGTGGCCGAAGCGATCGTCTCGCAAAAGGGCAAGTAGCCCTGACCGTTCAACCCCGGCATGGAGCCGCCCCGACAGGGGTGGCTTGGCCGGGACCAATTCGACGCAAGGCGTCATCCTGGCGAAGGCCGGGACTCAATCACTCGAGCGAACGTAAATGGCAAAAGGCAAATTCGAACGGACGAAGCCGCACGTGAACGTGGGGACGATCGGGCACGTGGATCATGGCAAGAC
>CAHJXF010000072.1 GCA_903644065.1 Betaproteobacteria bacterium | reverse complement strand
GCCCGGCAGCCCGACGGCTCGGCCACGCTGTCGTTCGGCGTCCCGCCGAGCGCGGCGAGCGTGGTGGTCACGCTGCAGTCCTCCGGCGCCATCGAGCGCCTGACCGTCGACGGAAAGCCGGCGCACCAGGACGCGAAGGGCGGCGGCGCGCCCTACCGGTTGCCCGCCGGGCAGCCGGGGCGGATCACCTGGTACGGGTCGGGCCGCGCGACGTTCTCCTTTCACACCGAGCCCGGCGCGACGCTGCGAGCGAGCACCGCCGCCGTCTACGACGCGTGGTCGAGCGCGCAACCCCTGCCCGCGCTGCCGCCCGACGATCAGCCCTGGGACCGTTTCGGCTCGAGCGTGGTCCTCGGCACGGCGAGCGAGCGCAGAACGCCGGAGACGCCGTGATCGAAGGATTCCGATGACCGACGCGTCGACGGCAAACTGGCGGGCCCGTGCCGCGGGGCTCGCGTTCGATGGTCGCCCCTTCATCGCCGGGCAGCGGGTCGACGCGCGTTCCACCGCATCGTTCGAGGTCGTCGATCCACAGGCCGGGTCGTCGCTCGCGACGCTGGCGGACTGCGATCAGGCGGACGTGGACCACGCCGTCCGTTCGGCGCGCGACGGCTTCGCCGCCGGTGACTGGTCCGAGGCGGCGCCTTCGGAGCGACGCGCCGTTCTGCATCGCCTGGCGAACCTGGTCGCGACGCACGCCGACGAACTGGCGCTGCTGGACACGCTGCAGATGGGCATGCCGATCGCCGAGTCGACGGCGGGCATCGCGCTCATCGCCGAGACCGTCCGCGAGGCCGCGGACCTCGCCGACAAGGCGCCGGGTCTGCTGATGCCGAGCGCCGCCACGACGATCGCGATGAACGTGCGGCAGCCGCACGGCGTGGTGGCGGCGATCACGTCGTGGAACTTCCCGCTGTACGTCGCCGTGTCGAAGGTCGCACCCGCCCTCGCGGTCGGCAACTCGGTCGTCCTGAAGCCGTCGGAGAACGCGCCGCTGGCGTGCCTGCGGTTGGCGGACCTGGCGGTCGAAGCCGGCGTGCCCCCGGGCGTGCTGAACGTCCTGCCCGGCCGCGGCTCGTCGACCGGCCGCGCGCTCGCGCTGCATCACGACGTCGACTGCCTGGCATTCGTCGGATCGACGGCGACCGGCTTGCAGCTGATGCAGATGGCCGGGCAGTCGAACATGAAAGCCCTGCTGCTGGAGTGCGGCGGCAAGGCGCCGCAGATCGTCTTCGACGATGTCGGCGACATCGACGGCCTGGCCGAAGCCGTGGTGCGCGGATTCGTGTGGAACAGCGGGCAGGTGTGCGTCGCGGGGACGCGCATCCTGATCGCCGACTCGCTCCACGACCGGCTGATGCCGCTGCTGGCGGACCGCGTGTCGGCCGCCACGATCGGCGCTCCGCTCGAGCCATCCACGACGTTGGGGCCGTTGGCGACGGCGGGACAGTGCCGGCGGGTTCGCGGCCTGCTGGATGCGGCGACCGAGGGCGACCGTCTGGTGGCCGAGGGACGGACGTCCGGCGACAGTCGCTGCGCCGTCGCGCCCCGCCTCTACGCGTCGACGGACACCAAGTCGCCGCTGGTGCGCGACGAGATCTTCGGGCCGGTCGCGACCGTCATGCGATTCCGCGACGAAGCGCAGGCCGTCGCGCTCGCCAACGATTCACGGTACGGGCTCTCGGCGACCGTCTGGACGAGCGATTTCAGGCAGTCCCACCGATTCGTGCGGTCGCTGCGGGCCGGCCAGGTCAACGTCCACACCGTCGCACGACCGCGACCCGCGCACGCGCCGAACCTGCAGACGGAGCCGGTCGGCATGTCGGGCTTCGGCGCCGACGGCGGACTCGCGGGGATGCTGGCGTTCACGCGACTGCGCAGCGTGTCTTATCACCTGGCTTGACCATTAGATCGGAGGTCTCAGCGGCCCCCGAACGCCGGGCTGGGCGTCGCGCTCGCGACTCGTCCCGTTGATACTCACTCCAATAAAAGTCAGCCGCGAACATGCCAGTGACACCCGGTATCTGCAAGGTGACTGCTTTAAGTAAAATGGACGCGGCTATAACAAACTCCCATCCAAATCAACAACAAGCAAGCTCAACACCGTTGCCGCAACTACGCTCGATTATTGAATCAAACAGGCCTTCGTAACGCTGAATACAGCTTGTCGGCTCTGCCAACATTTCGAATGCCAGACAAGAGGACAACTCCACCTCGTGATGGTCTGCGCAAATAAGATTCTCAACCCAGCAAAGCAGTCGATCGCATTCGATCGATTCGTCTAGCTCCTCCAGGCGCTTGCGAACCTCAGCTGGTTTCGCAGTCTTCCCGGTTTCGATTCGGCCCTAGGCAATGCCGAGAATAAAACATTACACCGATGTAGAAGCATCCGCTCGCCACTGATAGTGATTGCAGCGGCCCGCGAGGTCTAAGCGATGCGACCTACAATCGAACGAGATCAATTGGCCTAATGATCTATATCAGCTGCGGTAAAGCCGTCCGCTCGATCGTCGAGTCAATCTCGTACGGCGGTTCATAAACGCCTCGGCAGGGGAGTCACTTGCAGCTGAACTGAACTTCGGCGCCAGCAAAAGAAGAGTAAGGTGTGTACGGTTTGGCATCGGAGCTCTGCACTGACATCTGCTTTCCTTGCCTTGCGCAAATGCGGCGGCCTCTTTCAGGATTTCGACTTTCGTCGCGTTTCCATTGTAAGCCCACCTATCCTCTTTTGCGTACACATAATTCCCTCCGCCAAGATCGACGATCCCTGAGTTTGTTGCACAGGCGGCCAGCAATACCGAGAACATCAATAGAACAATAACGCGCATCACTACTCCTTGAAGCTAAGTTGTCTGACGACTCGTTTCAAAAGCCACGCAGCGGTACGCCGAACGTCGGCTCGGGCAATTTAACCACGTCCTTCCAGGCACTGTCTGTTTCCGATGCCACCAAGGAACGGCGATGCTTCCATCATCGGACAAAAGCCTGCGAAGCAGTTTGACAAACGCCTCGGCATCTTGGGTTGATACGCTCGTCCCATCCGATGGTTAAGGATAAGACTGGATGGATTTAGAAGATGCCGATTAAAAGCAGCAATATAATTCGCTTGCAAGGTCGTCGAAGACGATATGTCGTTTTTTGAATAAGCTGAAGGGGACGCCATCGTTGACAGACCCACCAAACAGAGTAACCGCCTAATCACTGTCGGTCTCAATGGAAAACCCAAGTCAACGATTATCGAAAGTGAAGCGCTCGTGTAGCAACATCGAGTGCATAACGATTTTGCTCAGCCGCAGTCCTGTCTGCGCGAAGCAAGCGGCTGGGCTGTCGTCTTTGGCGACGGATTGAATAAGCCAAGCGTGGCTCCTCTCACTCGATTACAAGCGCCGCGCAAAGCCTCGGCGGACCCAACCAAATCCTGAGCCGAGTAGGAGAGCGACGATCATAGTCCGCAATACCCACTCTTGCGTCAATCTTCATGAAAGTTAAACGGATTGCACTCAGGATGTGCGATTCGGCTTCCGATTGTCCAGCATGGTCAGCAGAGGTGGCATCACCGCCCGAATCGCCGCTACGCCACGACTTTGACCAGTCACTCCATGTAGCCGCAGGCCGTCGGCTTTGGTATCACATTCCTCGCGATTGCAAATAGACGGTCCGAGTCGTTGCACGGAATGAGCGAGCATCGAGCACCCCACCACCCGCTCAGTCGAACAGCCGCTGCTGCGGCGACTTCGACACAGCCGAAACCGGCTTGACGAAACGCGACAGGTCGAACTGGCGCCGCTGGCGATTGAGTCCGTGTCGCGCGCAGGCCGCCGCGAAACGCTTCGAGAACAGCTCGGCCCACAGGCCCTCGCCGGTCATGCGCGTGCCGAAGCGGGCGTCGTAGTCCTTGCCGCCGCGCAGGTCGCGGATGCGGTTCATCACCCGCTCGGCGCGCAGCGGAAAATGCGTGCGCAACCATTGCTGGAACACCGCGTTCAACTCCCATGGCAGCCGCAGCACGATGAAGTGCGCGCTGTGCGCGCCGGCTTCGGCCGCTGCCTCCACGATGCGCTCCATCTCGCCGTCGGTGATGAAGGGAATCACCGGGGACACGTTGACCGAGACCGGCACGCCCGCATCCGCCAGCGCCCGCACCGTGCGCAGTCGCCGCGCCGGACTGGCCGCCCGCGGCTCGAGCTTGCGCGACAACGCGTGGTCCAGCGTCGTGATCGTGATCGACGCCCGCGTCAGGCCCTGGGCGGCCAGCGGCACCAGCAGGTCGAGGTCGCGTTCGATCAGCGACGACTTGGTGATCAGCCCGAACGGATGCCGCGTGTCGTGCAGCACCTGCAGCACCGCGCGGGTGATGCCGAGGTCGCGCTCGATCGGTTGGTAGGCGTCGGTGTTGACGCCGACCGCGATGGTGTCCGGCACGTACGACGGCTTGCCGAGCTCGCTTCGCAACAGCTCGGCCGCGTTGACCTTGGCGAACAGCCGCGACTCGAAGTCGAGCCCGGGCGACAGGCCGAGGTAGCTGTGCGTGGGGCGCGCGAAGCAGTAGATGCAGCCGTGCTCGCAACCACGGTAGGGATTGAGCGACTGGCGAAACGGGATGTCGGGCGAGTCGTTGCGCGACAGGATGGTCTTCGCGCGTTCCTCGGTGACGGTGGTCTTCAGGACCGGCTCGACGTCGCCGGACTCGCTATCGTCACCGTCGGGCGAGGCGTTCCAGCCGTCGTCGAAGCGCTCGCGCAGATCGACCTCGTAACGCCCGCGCACGTTGGCCACCGCACCCCGTCCCTTCAGCGGCGCCGGCTCGAAGCGCAGCGGATGCACGACGGCTTCGTGCTCCTGCGTGTCGGGCGACGACTGCGCATCGTCGCGATCGACGACCAGCCCGTCGACCGTGGCGCTCGTCGTCAGGTCGCGATGGCGCTGGTCTGGACGAGCTGGCATCCCCCCACCTTCCACGACTTGTCGGGCTGGCGCCGCATGGTGAACAGCGCGCGCCAGACCCGGCCCTCGTCGTCGACGATCTGGACCGTCTGGATCCACTGTCCATCGACCGTATCGAGCTTGACGAAGTGCACGCCGCCGGCCCGATAGACCGGCTCGTAGTGCTCGCGCACCATCTGCAGGAACGCGTCGGACGAGCGGAACATGCGCTGGATGTCGGGCGACGCAAAGTTGAACGCGCGATCGGCGTCCTCGCGGCCGAACGCCTCGAGCTGGCTGCGGATGGTCTGCTCGATCGCCTGGCGGTCGGCCGGCGTCAGCTTGTCGGCCGCGTGCGCCACGGTGTTCGACAGCGTCAACGCGACCAGCACCAGCATGCGTCGCCAGCGACTCGCCGCCGTGCCATGACCGCCGGGACGAGAGACGCCGACCGCGGCGTCGAGCAGGGCATCGCGATCGGCGGCGAACGCGAGCACGCGTCGAATAGTGAACATTCGTTCAGTCTACCTTTAGTCGGGTCGAGCGGGGAATCGGCGTAAGCGAGACTTGGTCACGAAGCGCGCGACCGCCTGCGGGATAATGCGCGTCGTCTCCCGGATTCGCACATGCCCCTGTTCCAAAAAACCCGTCTGCACGTCGTCAGCGCGGTCGCCATCCTCCTGGTGCTCTACGCACTCGCGGGGCTCGGCTACGCCGCGTGGGTCCGCAGTCCCGAATCGGTGACGACCTGGGCGGTCATCGCGGTCGGCGCGGCGCTGGTCGCGGTCGCGAACCAGTGGCGCGTCAATCGAAAAGGGAGGCTCACGCGCTAGCGTGGCCTCCCTTCGCGCCGGCTCGCCGAGGAGCCGAATGGCCGGTCAGGCGGCTTCGCGCATCGCCTTCTTGCGTTCGTGTTCCTTCAGGTGGCGCTTCCGCAACCGGATGCTCTGCGGCGTGATCTCCACCAGCTCGTCGTCGGCGATGAACTCGACCGCGTACTCGAGCGTCATCTGCACCGGCGGCACCAGGCGCACCGCCTCGTCGGTGCCGGACGCGCGCACGTTGGTGAGCTGCTTGCCCTTGATCGGGTTGACGACCAGGTCGTTGTCGCGCGAGTGGATGCCGATGATCATGCCCTCGTAGACCGGGTCGCCCGGCACCGAGAACATGCGGCCGCGATCCTGCAGCTTCCACAACGCGTAGGCGACCGCCTCGCCGTCGTCCTGGCTGATCAGCACGCCGTTGCGACGCTCGGCCATCTCGCCGCCCTTGATCGGCGCGTAGTTGTCGAAGATGTGGCTCATCAGGCCGCTGCCGCGGGTCAGCGTCATGAATTCGGACTGGAAGCCGATCAGCCCGCGCGCCGGCACCCGGTACTCGAGGCGCACGCGACCCTTGGCGTCGGACTGCATGTCGACCAGGTCGCCGCGGCGTCGGCCGAGCTCTTCCATGACGCCACCCTGGCTCGCTTCCTCGACGTCGACGGTGAGCAACTCGAACGGCTCGTGCTTGACGCCGTCGATCTCCTTGATCACCACGCGCGGCCGCGACACCGCGAGCTCGAAGCCTTCGCGGCGCATGTTCTCGACCAGGATGGTGAGGTGCAGCTCGCCGCGCCCCGAGACCTCGAAGATGGTCTCGTCGCCGGTGTCCTGCACGCGCAACGCGACGTTGGCCTTCAGTTCACGCTGCAGCCGGTCGCGCAGCTGGCGGCTGGTGATGAACTTGCCTTCGCGACCCGCGAGCGGCGACGTGTTGACGCAGAAGTTCATCGTCAGCGTGGGCTCGTCGACGCGCAGCAGCGGCAGCGCGTCGGGCGTGTCGGGCTGGCAAATCGTGGAGCCGATGCCGAGCTCGTCGATGCCGTTGATCAGCACGATGTCGCCCGCCGACGCCTCCTCGACGATCTGGCGATCGAGACCATGGAAGGTCAGCACCTGGTTGACGCGCGCCCTGATCGGCGTGGAGTCGGGGCCGTTCAGCACGATCACGTCCTGCAGCGACTTGACGCGTCCGCGACTGACGCGGCCGATGCCGATCTTGCCGACGTAGCTGGAATAGTCGAGCGACGAGATCTGCAGCTGCAGCGGACCGTCGGAGTTGTCCTCGCGCACCGGCACGTGCTTGATGATCGCTTCGAACAGCGGCCGCATGTTGTGGCCGGCGTCGCCGCCTTCGAGATGTGCGACCGTCTCGCCCTGGTGCGGCACGGTGCCGTCCTCGGCTTCCTTCGCGTGGTCGCGCGGCATGTCCTTCATGTCGAGGAACGCGTAGCCGGAGAGCGCCGACGCGTAGACCACCGGGAAGTCGAGCTGCTCCTCGGTCGCGCCCAGCTTGTCGAACAGATCGAAGGTCGCGTTGATGACGTAGTCGGGACGCGCGCCGGGCCGGTCGATCTTGTTGACGACGACGATCGGCTTCAAGCCCTGCGCCAGCGCTTTGCGGGTCACGAAGCGGGTCTGCGGCATCGGGCCCTCGACCGCGTCGACCAGCAGCAGCACGCCGTCGACCATCGACAGCACGCGCTCGACCTCGCCGCCGAAGTCCGCGTGGCCCGGCGTGTCGACGATGTTGATGTGGGTTCCCTCGTACTCGACCGCGCAGTTCTTGGCGAGAATCGTGATGCCGCGTTCCTTCTCCAGGTCGTTCGAGTCCATCACGCGCTCGGCGACGTGCTGGTTCTCGCGGAACGTGCCCGACTGCCGCAGCAGCTGGTCGACGAGGGTGGTCTTGCCATGATCGACGTGGGCGATGATGGCGACGTTGCGGAGAGACTGGTTGTCGGTGCGGCGCATGACAGGAACTCGCGTATCAGGAGGGGACGGCCGAAGCGGGCGGCGACCCGCCGCGAACGACGTGGCAGGTCCGGCTTCGAGGCAACCTGCGATTCTATCAGTTGCAGTGCACAATTCGACGAATCAATTCGTGCGCACTCGTACGGACGACGGGCCGCGTGTCGTGGCGAGACGTCACCGGATCAAAGGCGCGACCAGGCGGACCGGGGCCAGGCGCTCGTCGTAGCCGACCAGCGCCGTGCCGAGCAGGGTCGCCGCGCCGTCGTGGCCGGCGCTGCGATAGACGCGGACGCGACCCTGCACCGCGGTGTCGCTCCACGCGAGCCGCTGACCGTCGACGAAGCGGCGCGCGAGCGCGTCGTCGAGGTCCACGCGCGGCAGCGAGGCGATCAACGTGTCGATCGGCCGCAGCGTCGCGTCGCGCGCCGACGGCGACATCGACTCGAAGTCCTCGAGCCGGACGGCGTCGGCGAGCGTGTGGCTGCCGACCGCGAGACGGCGCAACGCCGTCAGGTGGCCGCCGCAACCGAGCGCTTCTCCGAGGTCCTCGGCCAGCGTGCGGATGTAGGTGCCCTTCGAACAGTGCACGGTCAGCGACAGCGAATCGCCCGCGAACGCGACGATCTCGATCGAGTGGATCGTGACGCCGCGCGCGGTGCGCTCGACGGTGATGCCCTGCCGCGCGTATTCGTAGAGCGGACGGCCGTCGCGCTTCAAGGCCGAATACATCGGCGGCACCTGCTCGATGGAACCGCGGAAGCGTTCGACGGCGCGCTCCACGTCCGCCCGGTCGGCCGCCACCGGCCGCTGCCGGATCGCCCGGCCCTCCGCGTCGCCGCTGTCGGTGTCGACACCGAGGCGGATGATGGCCGCGTAGGCCTTGTCGGCGTCGAGCAGGTCGGAGGCGAACTTGGTGGCTTCGCCGAAGCACAACGGCAGCAGGCCGCTCGCCAGCGGGTCGAGCGTGCCGGTGTGCCCGCCCTTCTCCGCCTGCAGCGCCCGCCGCGCGCGCGCCAGCGCCGCAGTCGACGTGATGCCGGACGGCTTGTCGATCAGCACGACGCCGTGGACCGGGCGCCATGCCACCCGGGGCCGTGCATGCGGGCGATCGACGCTCAATCGCCGGCCCGCGTCGCGTTGGCCGCGTCGATCAGCTGCGACAGCTCGGCGCCGTCCCTGACCGACCGGTCGTGCACGAAGTGCAGCATTGGCACCGTATGGATCTGCAACCGCTTGAACAGCAGGCTGTGCAGCCAGCCGGCCTTGGCCTGCAGCGCCTCGCGCGCACCTTCGCCGTCCTCGTTCAGCGTCGTGAAGAAGATCTTGGCGTGCGCGTAGTCGGGCGTCAGCTCCACGTCGGTGATGGTGACCAGCAGCGCGCGCGGGTCGCGGATCTCGCGCGGGATCAGCTCGGCGAGATCACGGGCGATCTGCGAGGCGATGCGCAGGTTGCGGTTGGGGATCGCCTTCGAATGCTTGGTGGCCATGCCGGTCGTCTCGCGATGAATGCGGTGCGGGTCAGTGCGTGAAGCGGAGGATGCGCAGGTCGCCCGGCTGGAACGTGTCGTCGCTCTGCAGCCGGAAGCCGGCGGCCCGCATCGCGGCGACGCTCGCTTCCCGCGGATCATAGGTGTTGTTGCGGCGGGTCAGCAGCACGACGGTCGGCTCGTTCGCGAGGCGCGCGAGCAGCGGCGCCAGGTCCTGGTCCACCACCGACGGCGCGCACTTGCCCGACGGATAGCGCGCCGCCACGCCGGTCGCCGGGTAATCGGCCGGCAAGCCGAGCACCCGGAACGGCACCTGCTGCATCTTCGCCTCGTGCGCCAGCGGCAGCACCAGCTCGTTCGGCACCACCAGGATCGGCGCGGCGGGGGCGATCGCGGCCAGCCGGGCGACGACCGGCGTCCACGGCTCCTTGACGTGATCGGCACCGAGAAAGCGCGACAGCGCGTAGCCGTGGACGGCGATCAACGCGACGGCGACTGCCACGCGGAGCGAACGCGTCCGCAGCAGCATCGCCGCGGACGCGAGCGCGAGCGCGAGCGCGGGCGCCGCACCGATCAGGGCCCGCGAGATCAAAATCGGATTGATCGTGTAGCTGATCACGACGTTGTAGATGATCGGCAGGATGGCCAGCGCCGCCACCATCGACGCCCAGCGCCAGCCGATCCGCCGCCCGATCAGCACCAGGCCGCCGGCGATCAGCGCGGCCATCCACCACGTCAGCCGCAGCAGGTCGAGGCCGATCAGGTTGTGCAGCTCGAACGTGATGCCTTCGAAGCTCGGCTTCTGGATCCAGAAGTCGCCGGTCACTTCCTTCGCCTGCTCGAGCAGCAACGGCCAGTCGGGCGCCCACAGCACGGCGACGACGACGCCGATGGCGACGATCGGCACCCACAGCGAGCGACTGTCGCGGTCGACGATCCACGCCACGATGAACGCGGTGCTGACGGCGCCGAGCAGCAGCACCGCGGTGTTGTTGCTCCACACGACGATCAGCGCACCGGCCAGCAGCATCGCCCACGCGCTCGGCGGCGCGCGGTCGAGCCACGCGAACGCCAGGCGTCGCGCGGGCGTTTCGATCGCGCGCACGATCGACAGGCAGGCCAGCGTCAGCAGCGACGCGCCGAGACACAGCAGCGCGTAGGGCCGCGCCTCGATCGAGAAGTACACCTGGAACGGCGTGACGGCGAACAGCAGCGCGGCCAGCGCGCCGATACCGAAGCGCCGATCGCCCCGGCCACGCGCCCGGTCGAGGACGCGTCCCGCCAGGTACACGACCACCACCGTCGCGATGCCGAAGATCGTGGACAGCGAGCGCATGGCCACGGTGCCGTCGCCCACCAGCAGCAGCCACGGATGCAGCAGCGCGAAGTACAGCGGCGGGTGGGGGTCGCAGGTCGGCACCAGCGTCCACAGCGCTGCCCAGGTCTGGCGGGCGTCCCACCACGAATAGCCTTCGTCGAGCCACAACGCGTCGCGGCCGATGACGGACCAGCGCACGATCAAGGCCACGCCGGCGAGCGCGAGCAACAGGCCGGGGAAGCGGCGCTCGGCTGGGGCGGCGGTGGAAGTGCTCATGGTTCGAACGGGCAGGAAACGGAAGACACGAGGTCCGAACGTCCGGGCCGTCGATGCGGTGGACCTGGCAGCGACGTCATCACGGTCGAAACGGGCCGGTCCGTCTGCGCGGCGCCCCGCGAGCGGACGCGGCGAGTAGACGCTGCAAGCGGACGCTGCAAGCGGACGCGGCGAGTGGACGCTACAGGTGGAAGCCGCGGGCAGCGGGCCGGCGGAACGTCGCGTCCGCGGCTTGGCGACGCGACCGAAAGACGACCGCCATGCCCGGCACGATCCCGCGCCGGGCACCGCCGAACGACAGTGCGTCTTGCCGCCCGCTACAGCGTGCGGGCGACTTCCTGCACCTCGAAGATCTCGAGCTGGTCGCCCTCCTCGATGTCGCTGAAGTTCTTCAGCGACAGGCCGCACTCGAAGCCGGCCCGCACTTCCTTGACGTCGTCCTTGAAGCGCTTGAGCGAATCGAGCTCGCCGGTCCACGTGACCACGTTGGCGCGCAACAACCGCACCATCGCGCCGCGCCGCACCAGGCCTTCGGTGACCATGCAACCCGCCACCGCGCCGACCTTCGGGATCTTGAACACCGCGCGGATCTCGACCAGGCCGATCTGCTCCTCGCGCTTCTCGGGCGACAGCATCCCGCCCATGGCCGCCTTGATGTCGTCGACCGCGTCGTAGATGATGTTGTAGTAGCGGATGTCGATGCCGTTGGCCTCGGCCAGCTTCCGCGCCTGCGCGTCGGCCCGCACGTTGAAGCCGATCACGACGGCCTTCGACGCGACCGCCAGGTTGATGTCGGACTCGGTGATGCCGCCCACCGCGGAATGCACCATCACCACCCGCACTTCGCTGGTGGACAGCTGGTTCATCGCGTGGCCGATGGCCTCCTGCGAACCCTGCACGTCGGACTTGACGATCAACGGCAGCGTCTGCACCGCGTTGGCCGCGTCGAACATGTTCTCGAGCTTGGCGGCCTGCTGCTTGGCCAGCTTGACGTCGCGGAACTTGCCCTGGCGGAACAGCGCGATCTCGCGCGCCTTCCGTTCGTCGCTCAACACCATGACTTCCTCGCCGGCCGCCGGCACTTCGGTCAGACCCTGGATCTCCACCGGAATCGACGGGCCGGCGGTCTGCACCGGCTTGCCGTTCTCGTCGAGCATCGCGCGCACCCGTCCGAACGACGAGCCGGCGAGCACGATGTCGCCGCGCTTCAACGTGCCCGACTGGATCAGGATCGTCGCGACCGGGCCCTTGCCCTTGTCGAGCTTGGCCTCGATCACGAGGCCGCGGGCCGGTGCGTCGACCGCGGCGCGCAGCTCCAGCACCTCGGCCTGCAGCAGCACGTTCTCGAGCAACTCGTCGATGCCGTCGCCGGTCCTGGCCGACACCTGCACGAACGGCGAGTCGCCGCCGAATTCCTCGGGCACGACCTGTTCGGCCACGAGTTCCTGGCGGACCCGGTCGGGGTTGGCCCCCGGCTTGTCGATCTTGTTCATCGCGACGATGAGCGGCACGCCGGCCGCGCGGGCGTGCGCGATGGCTTCCTTGGTCTGCGGCATCACGCCGTCGTCGGCCGCCACGACCAGGATGACCAAGTCGGTGGCCTTCGCGCCGCGCGCTCGCATGGCCGTGAAGGCCTCGTGGCCCGGCGTGTCGAGGAACGTGATCATGCCGCGCGGCGTCTCGACGTGATACGCGCCGATGTGCTGCGTGATGCCGCCCGCTTCGCCGCTGGCGACCTTTGCCGTGCGGATCTTGTCGAGCAGCGACGTCTTGCCGTGGTCGACGTGGCCCATCACGGTCACCACCGGGGCGCGCGGCTCCAGCGGTCCGCCTTCCGGGAAGCCGCTGTCGATCAGCGTGGCCTCGGGATCGTCGAGCTTGGCGGCGGTGGCCTTGTGGCCCATCTCCTCGATCACGATCATCGCGGTCTCCTGATCGAGGACCTGGTTGATCGTCACCATCTGGCCGAGCTTCATCAACGACTTGATGACCTCGGACGCCTTGATCGCCATCGCGTGGGCGAGGTCGGCGACCGTGATGGTCTCGGGCACGCGGATGTCGCGCACGATGGGTTCGGACGGCGCGCTGAAGTTGTTCGTCGTGCTGTCGTCGGCGTGCCGATGACGGCCGCCGCCGCGCGGTCCGCGCCAGCCCGGGCTGAACGAATCGCCGCGGGTCTTGATGGCGCGCTTCTTGGCCGCGTCGTCCTGCCAGGTCGACGACAGGGCCGCCGACTTGACCGACTTGCCGCCCTTCTTGTCGTCCTTCTTGTCGGCGACGGCCCCGACCTTGGCCGCAGGCTTGTGCAGCGTGCCGGCGATCGGCACCGCGGGCTTGACCGCCACCGTGGTGGGCGGCGCCACCACGGGCGGCGGCGCGGGGGCCTTTGCGACCCGCTTGGTGGTCATCAGCTTGTTGATGCCGGCGACCTCGGCCTCGACCGCGCGACGGGCCCGATCGCGCGCCTCGGCATCGGCCTTCGCGCGCTGCTCGGCC
>CAHJXF010000071.1 GCA_903644065.1 Betaproteobacteria bacterium | reverse complement strand
CTGGCGGCTGGCGGCGTCCGCGCATTGCATCGCGCCCTGCGCTACCGCACCGTGACGCCCCATCCCGTCGCTCGTCGCTCATTCTCGAAGGACCTGCCATGACCGCTCCATCGTCCCCGTCCACGTCGACCCCGCAGCCCCGCGTCAACCTGGCGGCGAGCGCCCGCAGTCCGGTCGCGGACGCCCACCTGCTCGGGCCGGTCGCGCCCGACGAGCGCTTCGAGGTGACCGTCCGCGTGCACCGCAGGACGCCGATCGACGACGTCGCCGGGCCGTCGTCGCTGCCGACGCTCGACGACAGGGAATACGTCACGCGCGAGGCCTACGCCGACCTGTACGGCGCCACGGAGGCGGACATCGACCGGGTCGTCGCGTTCGCCGCGACGTACGGTCTCGTCGTCGTCGAGACCAGCCGCGCCCGCCGCAGCGTGTTCGTGTCGGGGACCGCGGCGCAGTTCGCCGCGGCCTTCGGCACCCCGATCGACGACTACGCATTCCACGGCGGCACCTACCGCGGCCGCAGCGGCGAACTGTCGATTCCCGCCGCGCTCGAGGACGTCGTCGAGGGCGTCTTCGGCATCGACAATCGCCCGGTGGCGCGGACGCAGTTCCAGATCCTGCGGACATCGCGCATGCCGCCCGGCGCCGTACAGCCGGCCCTGGCGGCCGCGAGCCCGTCGTTCACGCCGCCGCAACTGGCGAAGCTCTACGACTTTCCGAGCGATGCCGACGGCAGCCGGCAGACCATCGGCATCGTCGAACTCGGCGGCGGCTATCGACCCGCCGACCTGCAGACCTACTTCAAGGGGCTGGGGCTGCCGACGCCGAGCGTGACGACCGTGCGGGTCGACGGCGCCAACAACGCGCCCACCAACGCCGACTCGGCCGACGGCGAGGTGATGCTCGACATCGAGGTCGCGGCCGGCATCGCGCCGAAGGCCAGGATCGTCGTGTACTTCGCGCCCAACACCACCAAGGGCTTCCTGGACGCGATCACGATGGCGGTGCACGACACCGTCAACAAGCCGAGCGTGATCTCGATCAGCTGGGGCGGTCCCGAGAACACCTGGACCGCGCAGGCGCTCGACTCGTTCGACCAGGCCTTCAAGGGGGCGGGCGTGCTCGGCGTCACGGTGTGCTGCGCATCGGGCGACGCGGGCTCGGGCGACCAGAATCCCGACAACGGCAAGCCCGACGGGCTGGCGCGCGTCGACTTCCCGTCGTCGAGTCCCAACGTGCTGGCCTGCGGCGGCACGAAGATCGTCGTCGCCGGCGACCGCATCGCGTCCGAGGTCGTGTGGAACGAGGATCCGCAGCGCAGCGCGGGCGGCGGCGGCATCAGCGATCAATTCGCGGTGCCGGCGTACCAGGCGAACGCGAAGATTCCCGTCTCGGCCAATCCCGGGGGACGCCGCGGTCGCGGCGTGCCCGACGTGGCGGGCGACGCCGATCCCCAGTCCGGCTACGCGGTGCGGGTCGACGGGCAGAACTTCACGATCGGCGGCACCAGCGCGGTGGCGCCGCTGTGGGCCGGCCTGGTCGCGCTGGCCAACCAGAAGCTCGGCAAGCCGGTGGGCTTCCTCAACACCGCGCTGTACACCTCGGCGAAGGTCAGGGCGGCGATGCGCGACATCACCGTGGGCGACAACGGCGCCTATCGCGCGGGCGCGGGGTGGGACGCCTGCACGGGCCTCGGCGTCCCGGACGGACAGAAGCTGATCGCGGCGCTGAAGGCGCCCTAGAAACCTCGCGGCAGTGCCCGGCGAGCTACGACGCGACGGCCTCGTTGCCGGAACGGAACTTGGGGCTCGCGACGTAGAAGCGGATTGCGGCGGTCATGGGCCCGATCATCTCGATCACTTCGCGAAGGCGTTCCTCGCTCAACTCGAGTTCGGTGGACCAGGCCGTCATCTGAACCGGATCGTTGGGGTCGATGCTCTTCGCGGCGAGGGCATCGGACGGCGGCGTTTGGTCGGTCATGGATTCTCCAGGCTGAAGGACGGATGATGCATCAATCGCGGCCGGCCTCGCGTCGACGCTCGCACAGGGTCTTGTTTGCGCTTGCGAAGCACGACCGGCGTCCGGCGACGGGTCAGGCCCTCCGACATCGGTAGACCATCTTCGCCGACAGGCCGGTCGCGGGGCGCCTGCTTCAATCGCCCTGTCAACCGGAGCTCACATGACCAGCGTCACAGCGGACAACGCGGCAATCCTCTTCCTCGATCTGCAGGAACAGACCATCGCCGGCGAGAAGACGACCGGCCGGCACAAGCTGCGGCGCGCCGCCACCGCACTTGCGAAGCTGGCCGCCCTCCACGGCCTGCCCGGCTTCCTGTCGTCCATCCCGCCGGGCGGCGCTTTCCTGAAAGGCGTGGTGCAGGCGCTCGACGAGCCGCCGCTCCGGCAGCGTACCGTGACGACGGCCTTCGGCGACGAGCAACTCGTCGCCGACCTCGCCGCGAGCGGCAGGAAGACCCTGATCCTGTCGGGCGTCGCGTCGGAGATCGTGGTGCTGCGGACCGCGCTCGACGCCATCGACGCCGGCTACGCGGTGCAGATCGCGATCGACGCCTGCGGCGGCTTCTCGGAGCGGACCGAGGCCGCGGCGTGGAACCGCCTGACGGTCGGCGGGGCGCTGATGACTTCGGTGGTGACGGTCGCGGCCGAGCTGGCGGGCGATTTCACGAGCGAGCGCGGCGGCAAGACGATGGCGCTGATCTACGAAGCCGTGGGCAAGTAAAGAACCTCTACACAGCGAACCGAGCCATGTCCTCGTCCTTGCCTTCCGCTCTTTCCCGCCGCGGCTTCCTGGCGGCGGCCGGCACGGTCGCCGCCGGCATCGTGCAATCGGCGGCCGCCGCCCCGACCATCCCGACGCCCACGATCGACTTCGAGCCGATCCAGTCGCCCGAGACCGAACCGCCGGGCGACTTGAAGCCGCTGCCGCTCGAGCCCGGCAAGCGCATCGGCTATGCGATCGTCGGCATCGGTCACCTGACGATGGAAGCCATCGTGCCCGCGTTCGCGAAGACGCAGTACTCGAAGATCACCGCGCTCGTGACCGGCGACCGGGCCAAGGGCTTGCAGCTCGCCCGTGCGCTCGGCCTGCCCGGGACGGCGGTCTACGACTACGCCGGCTTCGAGCGGCTGGCGGACCAGGCCGATGTCGACGCGGTGTACGTCGTGCTGCCGAACAGCATGCATCTCGAATACACCCAGCGCGCGGCGCGCATCGGCAAGCACGTGCTGTGCGAGAAGCCGATGGCGACCAGCGTGGCCGACTGCCAGCAGATGATCGATGCGTGCGAGCGGGCGAAGAAGCTGCTGATGATCGCCTACCGCCAACAGTACGAACCCAACAACCTCGCGCTCGGCAAGCTGATGCGTGACGGCCGCCTGGGCACCGTCAAGCAGATCGTCGCGTGCAATTCGCAGAACGAGGCGAACACCGCGCAGTGGCGTCATCGACGCGCGCTGGCCGGTGGCGGCTCGCTGCCGGACGTGGGGATCTACTGCCTGAACGCGTCGCGCTTCCTGTCGGGCGAGGAGCCCACCGAGGTGATGGCGCAGCTGTACTCCACGCCGAACGACCCGCGATTCCGGGAGATCGAGGAGACCGTGCACTTCCAGCTGCGCTACCCCAGCGGACTGATGGCGCAGTGCTCGTCGAGCTACGGCGCGCACCTGTCGCGCTTCCTGCGCGTCAACGGTTCGAAAGGTTGGGCCGAGATGAGCCCGGCCTTCTCGTACGGCGGGTTGAAGCTGAAGGGCAGCTCGCTGGTCGACGGCCACGAGACCGCGTTCGAGCCGAGCATCCGCGAGGTCGATCAGTTCATGCGCGAGATCGACCACATGAGCGCGTGCATCGCCACCGGCACCCCGCCGCACACGGGCGGCGCCGAAGGCCTGCAGGACCAGAAGATCATCACCGCCATCTATCGTGCGGCGGAGACCGGGCGCACGGTGGCGATCGAGCAGCCGAAGCAGCCGACCCGGGCACCGGGCTTCGCGGCCTGACGCGCGCTCACGCGACTCGAGCGGCTGACGGTCGTGCCGTGGGCGATTCGTCGCCGTCCGGTGACCGGGACGTCCTGGGGCGAGCGTCGCTTCAGCCGTGCGCCGGGTTCCGGCGATCGACCTCAGGCGTCCCGATACGACGGCCTGCGCGGATCCGACAATGAGAGCGATGCCGACGGGGTTCGGCCGGCATCTGCTCGAAGAATGCTCGCCACGATGGTCGGTCAGGGAGAACGAGATGAAAGACGGCGTGTATGCACTCCACTTCAGCGCGGATGGCTACAGCGGCAACGGCACCTTCGATCTGCAGCACAACCGTGGCCAGGGGCACGACGGAACCTTCAAGCTCGAAGGGCACCTGGTCGAGAAGCAGAACCGGCTGACCGCGATCTTCAACGTGTTGATGGTGCCGGCGGCGCTTCGCAACTCGCGGCTGCCCGAGCACTACTCGCTCAACATGACCGGGACGTCGAACGAGAACGATTTCGCGTTGATCGGCACCGGCCCGCTCGGCGTGATCGTCGACATCGCCTGTCATTGGACCCGGCCTCTCGGCGACGAATCGCCCTGACGTCGACCGGGTCCGGCCCGGCGTGCCGGCCGCGCCGCGATGGCCGCGAAGCCCAGCCGTTCTCGAATCGGGCCGGGTCCGCGGTCAGGAGCGGCCCTTGGTCGGTGCGGTCCTGCTCGGCGACTGATTTCCCTGCGGTGGCGCATCGCCGCCGATCTTGCCGGGGCCCTCGGTCGGCTTCTTCATCCGCGGGAGCACCAGCGCGTCCTCCATCACGTCGTCGCCGGGATTGGCGACGATCACGGCACCCGGCTGCAGGCCCTGGATGATCTCGATCTCGGTGCCGTAGTCCCGTCCCGTCTTGACCTGTTGCAGATGGATGCGCTTCGCCTGGCCGGGATCGCGAGACGTTTCGTCGCTCCGGCTTCCGCCCCTCGAGTCGCCGCCTTTCGAATCGTCTCCCTTGGAATTCCCGCCCTTCGAGTCGCCGCCCTTCGAGTCGCCGCCCTTCGAGTCGCCGCCCTTCGAGTCGCCGCCCTTCGCATCGCCGCCCTTCGCATCGCCGCCCTTCGCATCGCCGCCCTTCGAATCGCCGCCCTTCGCGCCGTCACCCTTGGCGCCACCGCCCTTCGAATCGTCTCCCTTGGAATCCCCGCCCTTCGAATCGTCACCCTTCGATTCGCCGCCCTTGGCGCCACCGCCCTTCGAGTCTTCCTTCGTGGAACCGCCGCCGATCGCCGCACCGCCGCTCGAGTCGCTCTTGCCCTGCTTCTTTTCTTCCTTCTTCTGTTTCTCCTGCTTCTCGTCGTCCTCCTTCGGCAACGTCTTCGGCAGGCGCTCGCGATCCTCGGGCCGCAGTTCTTCGATGACCGCGATGCTGAGGCCGTCGGCCCGTGCGATCACCGCTTCGCCGGGCACGAGGAGCGGCGGATTGGATCGCGGACTGTGGAAGCGCACCTGCGCGTACATGCCCGGCATCAGCACGTGACGCGCATTGTCGATCTGCACCTCCGTCAACAAGGTGCGCGCCGACGGATCGAGCGACTTCGCATTGCGCGTGACGCTGCCGGCGAAGGCGTCGGGAAAGCCCTGCACGAAGACGCTCGCGTCGTGACCGGGCGCGACGTCGCTGGCGTTCTCCTGCGGCACGCTGACGAAGACGCGTAGCCGATCCACCTGGCCGATGCGGAACAGTTCGCCGCTCTGCCCGCCACTCGTCGTGCCGCCGCTCGACGATCCGCTCGTCGACGACGCGCCCGACGAGCCCGACGACGACGCGCTCGACGAGGTCGCCGTGCCGCCGCCCGACGTCGCGTTCGACGGCTGGCTCGACTGGCCCATCGACGAGCCGCCGCTGCCGATCAACGCGCCGACATCGACGCTGCGCGCCGTGACGATGCCGTCGAACGGCGCCCGCAGCTTCTCGAAGTCCTGCAGCACCACCAGGCGCTGGGCGTTGGCCTCGCCGGCGCGGATGTTGTCGCGCGCCGCACCGACGCTGGCCACGTTCGATGCGAGCGTCGCCTTCGCCGTGTCGAGCTCCTGGCGGCGCTGGTCCACCTCCTGTTGCGCGACCGCCTCGTCGTGCCCGAGGACCGCGGCCCGCTCGTACGTGACGCGCGCCAGCTCCACACGCGCCCGCGCGTCGACGACGGTCCCTTCGGCCTGCGTCAGCTGCTGGCGCGCCTGCGCCACGGCGGCCCGCCCCTGCGCGACCTCCTGGTCGAGGTCGGGCGAATCGATCTCGGCCAGGACCTGGCCGCGATGCACGACGTCGCCGATGTCCACGTAGCGTGCACGCAGGTAACCGGACGAGCGCGCGAACAGCGAGGCCTCGGTGATCGGCGTGATGCTGCCCGGCAGCAGCAGGTCGGTGCTGGACGGCGACTGGCGTACCTCGATCGTCCCGACGGTGGGGATGCGGTCCCGGGCTCGCTGGTTGGCTTCCTGCGCCTGGTTGGCGCGCAGGTGATGGAAGAACCAGCCGATCAGCAGCAGCACCAGGAACACGACGGCCGCGATCACGTAGGGTCGACGCGAATGCTTGCCGGCCGGCGGCTTCGCGCCCGGGGGCGCGCCAGCGGACCGATCGGGACCGGTCAGCAGCAAGGGCTCCGCCGGCGCGGGCAGCAGCAGCGGCTCGTCGGCAGCGGCGAGGAGAAGAGGTTGGTCGCTCATGGCTCGAAAACGTCGAAGGGTCGCGGGCTCGACCTCATGCGGGTTGCGGCGCGTCTTCGCCGGCGTGGAAGGCGGACTCGATCTCGTCGTCGCGGTCGCGCGGCGGCTTCTGCCGCATCCAGCCGTAGAGCACCGGCACGACGAAAAGCGTCGTCATCGTCGCGACCAGCAATCCGCCGATCACCGCGCGGCCGAGCGGCGCGTTCTGCTCGCCGCCCTCGCCGAGGCCGAGCGCCATCGGCAACATGCCGAGGATCATCGCCAGCGCGGTCATGATCACCGGCCGCATCCGGGTGTGGCCGGCCTCGAGCGCCGCGTCGCGCGCCGACTTGCCCTTCGGCTTGTCGTCGTCGGTTTCGGGTCCGTCCTTCGACTGCGCCCGGTCGGGTCGCCGATCGTCGGCCTTCTCGTGCGGAGCCTTCGCGTCGCCGTCCTTCGCGTCGCCGTCCTTCGCGTCGCCGTCCTTCGCCGCGGGCTCCTTTCGCGCGTCCTCCGCGAACACGATCATCAGGATGCTGTTCGCGGTCGCCACGCCGATCGACATGATCGCCCCCATCATCGAGGGCACGCTGAAGGTGGTCAGCGTCAGGAACAGCATCCACAGCACGCCGGCCAGCGCGCCCGGCACCGCCGCCAGCATGATCAGCGGATCGATCCACGACTGGAAGTTGACGGCGATCAGCAGGTAGACGAAGAGGATGGCGAACACGAGGCCGAGTTCCAGGCGACCGAACGACTTGATCATCGTGTCGACCTGCCCGCGCACCGTGATGATCGTCCCCTTCGGGATCTCCTTCCGGTAGCGGTCGACGATCTTCTCGATCTCCGACGACAGGCCGCCGAGGTCGCGACGGTCGGTGTTGGCGTAGATGTCGTACACCGGCTGCACGTTGTAGTGCGAGACGACGGCCGTCGAGGTCGTGCGGCGCACGGTCGCGAGGTTGCCGAGCAGCTGCGGCGTCGTGCCGCCACCGGTCCCCGCGGCGGTGATCGGCGTGCGCCGCAGCGCGTCGATGGAGTCGATGCGGTCGGTGGGCGTCTGCACCGCGATCTGGTAGCTCACGCCGTTCTCCGGATCGAGCCACTGGGTCGGGGCGACCTGACCGCTCGACGCGAGCGAGATCAGCACGCTGTTGGCCACGTCGCGCTGCGTGAGCCCGGCCTGCTGCGCCTTGTCGCGATCGACGTCGACCTTCATCGTCGGCGTGCTCGGCTCCTGGCCGAGATGGACGTCGACCGCCCCGTCGATCTTCTTCAGGTCCGCCATGATCCTGCGCGCCACCTCGAGGTTCTTCTCTTTCTCGCGGCCCGACACCTGGATGTCGATCGGCGCCGGCAGGCCGAAGTCGAGGATCTGGTTGGTGATGTTGGCGGCCTGGAAGAAGAACGTCTCGTCGGGGAACGTCAGGGCGAGATGGTCGCGCAGGTCGCGCTGGTAGATCAGCGTGTCCTTGTGCCCGGGCTTCAGCGCGATGAGGATCTCGCCGTCGGCCGCGCCGAGCGTGGCGTTGTCGCCGGTCGCGAGGTTGATGCCGCTGTACGGCAGGCCGATGTCGTCGAGGATGGTGTCGAATTCTTCGACCGGGATGCGCGCCCGGATCTCCTTCTCGATCGCCGCGAACACCCGCTCGGTCTCCTCGATGCGCAGGCCGGCCGGCGCGCGGACGTGCAGGCGCATCTGGTCCGAGTCGACGTAGGGAAAGAAATCGCGGCCGATCGCGAAGATCAGCGGCAACGAGCACAGCACGAAGACCACGAACGGGATCAGCACCCACGCCCGGTTGTCGAGCGACCACTCGAGCGCGCCGCGATAGCGGTCGCGGAGGCGCTCGAAGCGCTGCTCGAAGCCTTCGTGGACGCGGGCCAGGACGTTCTTCTTCGCATCGCCGGCGTCCCGCGCCTTTCGCTCGTCGTCCATCTCCTTCGGCAGCAGCAGGTGGACCATCGGCGGGATGACGGTGCGGCTCAGCAGGTACGACGTCAGCATCGCGAAGACGACCGCGCCGGCCAGCGGCGTGAACAGGTACCTGGCCACGCCGGTCAGCAGCAGCACCGGCACGAAGACGATGCAGATCGACAGCGTCGACACGAACGCCGGGATGGCGATCTGCTGGGCGCCGTCGAGGATGGCGCGCACCAGCGGCTTGTCCATGTCGAGGTTGCGGTGGATGTTCTCCACCTCGACCGTCGCATCGTCGACCAGCACGCCGACCGCGAGCGACAGGCCGCCCAGCGTCATGATGTTGATGGTCTGGCCGAGCAACGCCAGCACCGCCAGCGAGGTCAGGATCGACAGCGGGATCGTGATGAACACGATCAGCGTGCTGCGCCAGCTGCCGAGGAACAGCAGGATCATCAGGCCGGTCAGCAACGCCGCGATGGCGCCTTCGCGCAGCACGCCGTTCATCGCGGCCTTGACGAATACCGACTGATCGAACAACTGCTCGACGTGCAGGTCCTTCGGCGCGTCGGCGAGAATGGTGCCGAGCTTCTTCTTGACGCCGTCGACGATCTCGAGCGTCGACGCCTCGCCGTGCTTGAGGATGGTGAGGAGCGCGCCGCGATGGCCGTCCTGACGCACGATGTTGGTCTGCACCAGGTGACCCTGGCGGACCTGCGCGACGTCGCGCATGTAGACCAGCGAGCCGTTCTGCAGACGGATCGGCAGCGCGTTCAGGCCCTCGATGGTCAACGGGCTGCTGTTGAGCTGGACCACGTATTCGAGACTGCCGATCTTCGCGGTCCCGGCGGGCACGATCAGGTTCTGGGCGCCGAGGGCGTTCGACACGTCGGTGGCCGACATGCCGCGCGCGAACAGCGCCGCGGGATCGAGGTCCACCATCACCTCGGGGCTCTGGCCGCCGAACGGCAACGGCACCGAAGCGCCCTCGACGGTCGCGAGCTGCGTGCGGATGAAGTTCTGGCCGAAGTCGTAGATCTCCTGCTGCGACATCGACTCGCTGTCGAGCGCGAGCTGCAGGATCGGCACGCTCGACGCGTCGTACTGGATGATCAGCGGCGAGAAGATGCCGGGCGGCAGCGGCCGCAGGATGGTCTGCGACAGCGCGGTGATCTGCGCGATCGCGCCGTCGACCTTGGTGCCCGGATGGAAGAACACCTTGATCACCGCGATCCCCGGATACGACGTCGACTCCATGTGCTCGATGTCGTTGACGGCGGTGGTCATCGCGCGTTCGTCGATGGTGACGATGCGATCCGCCATTTCCTGCGGCGGCATGCCCGTGTAGTTCCAGATCACGCTCACCACGGGGATGTTGATGAACGGGAAGATGTCCTTGCGCATCGCGACGATCGACACGATGCCCAGCACGAGCATCATGAAAGCCATCACCGCGAAGGTGTACGGACGACGCAGCGCGAGGCGGACGATCCACATGCGGAGGCGGACGGGGGTCGGTAACGAAGGTCGCGATGCTAGCGGCGCGGTCGCTCCGGCACCATGGGACGACCGCGCATTCGCGGTCGACGGCCGCGAAGTCGATGACGAGCGGTCACGATGCCTCGCTCAGCCGACGCCGACGCCGTCCCCGTCCCCGTCCCCGCCGTCGGCGAGGCGCGGCCACTGCAGCAGCTCGGCGACCCGCGTCACCGCCCATTCCGCCTCCGCGTCGGACACGCCGTCGGTCTGCCGCAGCGACGCGAGGACGCGCCGCAACACCTCGTTTTCCGTCAGATCCTCCCTGAACTGCAGGACGTGGCAGACCTCGCTGGTCTGGATCGCCATGTCCTCGCAGAGATCGTAGCGGGCCTCGATGTGCGCGCGGCTGTCGGTCGGCCGACCGTTCCTGAGATAGAGCGCCATGAAGGATTCGGGAATGCGGATCTGGCTCTGGTCGTCCATCGTCATCGCGCCGTGCGCTCGAAAGACCCGCAGCGTACCGTCTCGCGAAGCGCGACCGCGGCCAACTTGAGTCGTCGACTTACAGGGCGCCGACGGCAAGCGACCGAGACTCGCCTCGACGGCCGACCGCAGCGGTCGGCGCGACCGGGACGATGGCCCCGTGGACCCGGCGCTCGCGTCGAACCCGTCCGGGCCCACGCCGGCTCGACGCATCAATCGAACGAAGGGCATGCATGGCCGAGTCATCGGGAATCGTCGTCTGGACCGCGCTCGCCGGCAACCTGCTCGTCGCCGTGACGAAGCTCGGCGCCGCGGTGGTCACCGGCTCGTCGGCCATGCTGGCCGAGGCGATCCACAGCGTCATCGACACGGTCGACGAGGTGCTGTTGCTGTACGGCATGCGACGGGCCAGGAAGAAGCCCGACGTGAAGTTTCCGTTCGGCTACGGCCGGGAGCTCTATTTCTGGAGCTTCGTGGTCGCCATCCTGATCTTCATGCTCGGCGCGGGCGTCACGATCTGGGAGGGCGTCAATCACGTGCGACGGCCCGAGCCCATCGAGCGCCCCGACATCGTCTACATCGTCCTCGGGCTGTCGGCGCTCTTCGAAGGGATCTCGTGGTACGTGTCGCTGCGCGCGTTCCGCCGCGTCAGCAAGGGCGAAGGACTGTGGAAGGCGCTCAAGCACAGCAAGGATCCGCCCAAGTTCATGGTGCTGCTCGAGGACACCGCGGCGCTGATCGGCCTGGCCATCGCGGCGCTCGGTGTGTGGCTGTCGGTCGCTCTCGACGATCCTCGCTTCGACGGCGCGGCGTCGATCCTCATCGGTGTGTTGCTGACCGTGGTGGCGTTCGTTCTCGCGACCGAGACCAAGAGCCTGCTGATCGGCGAACGCGCGGATCCGGCGATGGTGGCGGACGTGCAACGCATGATCGGCGAATACGACGGCGTCGAATGCTCGAACGGCCTGATGACCGCGCAACTCGCGCCGGACCAGGTGATCGCGATCGCCAGCGTCGCGTTCGACGACGACCTGCGCGCCGCGGAGGTCGAACGGCTGATCGACGAGATCGAGGCGGAGGTGCTCGAGCGCTATCCCGAGATCGGGCACCTGTTCGTCAAGCCGCAATCGCCGGAGGGCTACGAAGCCGCGCGTCGCTCGTTGTTCAACGAAGGGTATGCCCCCGGCACGCTCGATCCCGAGTGACGGGCGGCGCCCGGTCGTCGGGCAGCCGTCTCGGCGCGCTCGGACGCTACGAGCGCTGCGGGCGTGCGACGCGTCGTGCGTACCGAAAGGTCACGCCGCCCTCAGGCGCCGGGTGGACCCGCCTCGTGCGCGGCGAGCAACGCCCGGTCGCTCAGGCCGAGGGACACGAGCGCCTGATGGAAGCCGAGTTGCGCTTCGGCGCTGGGGTTGGCGTAGTACCGCATGCCCATGGCGACGACGTCGGCAAGTCCGGCGGGAAACGGCAGGGCGTCCCCTTGCTCTTCTGTCTCGTCCAAGGAAATCTCCGGTTAGGCACGGAGGATAGACCTTTCGCCGGTCGATAGAATCGCCGCATGCCGAGCGACGCACGAACGCAGGGTTCTCCCCGGGCCGGCCGCCGGTCGGACGACCGGCGCGTCGTCGACCCCGAGTCGATCGCCGAGCCGACGTCGACGCGGGTCGGCTGATGTGCGGCCGCTACAAGCTGGAGGATCGCTGGCAGGCGTACTGCGCCAATCCGTCCTTCGACTGGGACGATCCACCGTATCCGTTCGATAACCCGTTCCGCGGCAGCGAGGAGGCCTTTCCCCGCGACCGCATGCCGATCGTCCGTCGCGACGAGCGGGGACGGACGATCGCCGAACTGCGCCAGTGGGGCTACATCCTGATGATCGCCGGCCGGACGCTCGACGCCGCCGGCCGGCCGAAGCCGGTTCGGCGGGACGTCTTCAACGCGATGAGCGAGAAGTTGACGACCAGCCCCGCATGGCGACGGTCGTTCGCGCAGCGCCGCTGCCTGATCCCGATGTCGAGCTGGGACGAGTGGCCGACGACCGCGGCGGGCAAGCAGCGCGTGCGGGTCTCGATGCCCGGCGAGAAGGTGTTCATGGCCGCCGGCCTCCACGACGTCAACGTCGATCCGAAGACCGGGCGCGAGGTCGAGGTCTTCACGATGTGCACGGTGCCGCCGAACGCGTTCCTCGGCACCGTCCACGATCGCGCTCCGATGGTCCTGCAGCCGACGCGGTACGGCGACTGGCTCGATGGCGGCGACGCGGCGCTGCGACTGGTCGGAACGCATCCCGACGCGGCGGCCTTCGAAGTCGACGTCGTCGGATGACCCCGGCGGGCGACGAGTCCGGCCGGCGCCAATAGGCCGTCGCGGCGCTGCGGATGGGGTGTCCTCCTATCTTGCTGCAAACGCTTCTGATCGATCGTCTGCGCCGCAACGCCGGTGCGTCGCACATCAACTTCCAGGAGACAACCCGATGACCTCGTCCCCCTATCCGGAGTCGCCCGCACTCGACGCGCGTGCCGGCTCCCCGTCGACCGCCAGCGGAGCCGTCTCGTGGCCGGCCATCTTCGCCGGTGCCGCGGGGTCGGCGGCGCTGGCGTTGATCCTGGTCATCCTGGGCGTGGGTCTCGGCGCATCGTCGGTGTCGCCGTGGTCGCAGCAGGGCGTGTCGGCGACGACCTTCGGGGTCACCACGATCGTCTGGCTGACCGTCACGCAGGCGATCGCTTCGGCGGCCGGCGGCTATCTCGCGGGACGCCTGCGCTCGCGCTGGCACAGCGTGCACGGCGACGAGGTCTACTTTCGCGATACCGCGCACGGTTTCCTGTCGTGGTCCGTGGCGACGCTGGTGACGGCGGCGGTGCTGACTTCCGCGGTCGGCGCGATCCTCGGATCCGGCGCCAGCGCGGTGGGTTCGGTGGCCGGTGGCGGCGCGAGCGCGGCGATGTCGGCGGGCACCGCCGGC
>CAHJXF010000070.1 GCA_903644065.1 Betaproteobacteria bacterium | reverse complement strand
GGCGCCAACGCGTCGAGCAGCGTCTCGCGGGCCACGTTCTCGGCCGTCGGCACCGCGGCGCGGGTCGACGAGTTCGCCGCCGTCGCGACCAGCGCCAGCAACGCGCGGGCCGCGACGCGACGGCGGTTCGTGTTGCGATCGGCTGGAGGCGTCATGGCGATGCGCTCGATGGGAACGGAACGGCGACGGGGACCGCTCGGAGTCGAGCCGGTCCGGTCGATGGCGCATTGGAGCGCGAGCCGTGCCCGCCCGGTCGATCGAATTGAACGGCTTTCCCCGATCTGATCGCTCGATCGGCGGCACGACCGGCCGCACAGACTGCGCCAATCCGAGAAACCGGTCCTCCGCCTCGCACCGATCCGCCGCATCGTTCGCCCCGCTCCCTCCTCGAAGTCCAGCTCATGAACGCACTCGACGCCGCCTTCCGCTTCCACGAGACCGCTCTCAAGATCGGCGGTCAGCGCCAACAGGCCATCGCCTCGAACATGGCCAACGCCGACACGCCGCGTTACCAGGCGAGCGACGTCAACTTCGCCGACGCCCTGGCGCGGGCGACGGGCGACAGCGGCGCGGCGTCCACGGTCCGCTCCGCTGCCGCGGTGACGCTCGCCGCGACCCGGACCGGCCACATCGATCGCGGCGCGAGCCAGGGTGCGGTGGTCGTGTCCAGCACCGACCTCGCCGAGCGCACGTCGACCCAGCCGTCGATCGACGGCAACACGGTCGACCTCGATACCGAGCGAGCGGCCTTCGCCGACAACACGGTGCGCTACGAGGCGTCGTTCTCGTTCCTCAATCATCAGGTCAAGACGCTGATGTCGGCGATCACCGGCTGAACTCGCGGGCGACAGGAGCATCACCATGGCCATGAACGACGTCTTCCGCATTGCCTCGTCGGCGCTGACCGCGCAGTCGCTGCGCCTCAACACGACGGCCAGCAACCTCGCCAACGCCGAGAGCGCCGCCGGGCCCGACGGTCGGGTCTATCGCGCCAAGCAGGTGGTCTTCCAGACCGATCCGCTCGCCAATCACCAGGAAAGCGCGGGCGTGTCGGTGGCGCGCGTGGTCGAGGACAACGCGGCACCGCGGAAGAGCTACGACCCGAAGCACCCGCTGGCCGACGCCGACGGCTACGTGAGCATGCCCAACGTCAACGTGGTCGACGAGATGGTCAACATGATCTCGGCTTCGCGCTCGTACCAGACCAACGTCGAGGTGATGAACACCGCGAAGACGCTGATGCTGAAGGCGCTCACGCTCGGCAACTGAAGCGGATCCGACCGCTCGTCAACATCCGCCGCTCCTCCTCCAGGACCCCCGTCATGTCGCTCGATTTCTCCGCCATCACCGCCGCGTCGGCCACGTCGACGACCGCCAAGCCGATCGCCACCGATGCGACGAAGAAGACCGACGACAGCGCGGTCGGCAGCCAGGACTACTTCCTGAAGCTGCTGGTCGCGCAGATGAACAACCAGGATCCGCTCAACCCGATGGACAGCGCGCAGATGACCAGCCAGCTCGCGCAGCTCAACACGGTGCAGGGCATCAACAAGCTGTCGACCCAGCTCGATTCTCTGCTCGGCGACGTCACGTCGGCGCAGTCGCTGCAGGCCTCGTCGCTGGTCGGCCACGACGTGCTGGTGCCGGGTACCACGATGGCGCTGGTGACGGGCGCGAACGGCAGCGAGGCGATCGGCGGCGTGAACCTGGCCGGCGACGCCGACAGCCTGACCATCACGATCAAGGACGCGTCGGGCACTGTGGTCCACACCGACAGCCTCGGCAAGCAGGACGCCGGCCTGGTCAGCTTCGTGTGGGACGGCACCACCGACTCGGGCACCGCGGCCGCCGCCGGCAGCTACACCTTCGCGGCCACGGCCAAGGCGGGCAGCAGCGCGGTCGTGGCCGACACGCTGTCGACCGGCGTGGTGTCGAGCGTCACGCCTGGCGCCAACGGCGCGTCGGTGTACGTCAACGGCGTGGGCACCGTCGCGATGTCGCAGGTCAGGCAGATCTACTGAACACCCGGTTCCACATGCGCCCGCCTCGGGCAAGGAGCATTCGATGGCTTTCGAACAAGGACTGTCCGGCCTCTCGGCCGCCGCCAAGAACCTCGACGTGATCGGCAACAACGTCGCCAACGTCAACACGGTCGGCTTCAAGCAGTCGGACGCGCACTTCGCCGACATCTACGCGACGGCCGGCGGCCTGGTGGGCGCCAACACGCCGGGCATCGGCACGCGCGTGTCGGCGATCGCGCAGTCGTTCTCGCAGGGCTCGCTGACCGCGACGTCCAACCCGCTCGACTTCGCGATCAACGGATCGGGCTTCTTCCGCCTGTCCGACAACGGCGCCGTCAACTTCAGCCGCAACGGTCAGTTCCATCTCGACAAGTCGGGCTACATCGTCAACGACAACGGCAACCGCCTGACCGGTTATCCGGCCGGGCCCGCCGGCATCCTGCCGACCGCGTCGCCGACCGACCTGCAGATCTCGCAGGCGGACGTGACGCCGAAGTCCACCGGCAGCGTCGCGGCGACCGTCGGCCTCGACTCGCGCGCCACCGCGATCACGACCACCTTCAACGCGACCGACTCGACGACCTACAACTTCGCGACTTCGACGTCGGTCTACGACTCGCTCGGCAACGCGCACGCGCTCGGCCTCTACTTCGTGCCCAACGGACCCACCGCGGCGGGCGAGAACAAGTGGAGCGTCTACGCCACCAACGACGGGACCGCGATCGGCGCCACGCCGGTCGGCACCGTGACCTTCGGCAGCGACGGCCTGATCGACGCGGCGCAGACCACGTCGCCGTTCAACATCTCGACGCCGGTCGGTGGCGGCGCGACCACGCCGCTCGCGTTCACGCTGGACATGACCGGCTCCACCCAGTTCGGCACCAAGTCGGGCGTCAACCAGCTGGTGCAGGACGGCTACACGTCGGGCCGGCTGTCGAGCTACACCGTGTCCGACGACGGCGTGATCCTCGGCCGCTACACCAACGGCCAGACAAAGGCGCTGGCGCAGGTGGCGCTGGCCAACTTCACGTCGCCGGAAGGTCTGGCACCGCTCGGCAACAACGTGTGGGCCGAGTCGTCGAAGTCCGGACCGCCGCTGGTCGGCCCGCCGGGCACCGCGAGCCTCGGTGCGCTGCAGTCGGGCACGGTCGAGGAGTCCAACGTCGATCTCACGGCCGAACTCGTCAACATGATCACGGCGCAGCGCAACTACCAGGCCAACGCGCAGACCATCAAGACGCAGGACGCGCTGATGCAGACGCTCGTCAACCTGCGCTGATCGAGCGACGACCCCGGCCGGCCCAGGAAGAGACCATGGATCGCCTCGTCTACACCGCCATGTCGGGCGCGAAGAGCATGCTCGACCGCCAGGCGATGGTGGCCAACAACCTCGCCAACGTGTCGACGCCCGGCTATCGCGCCGACGTCGCGCTGTACCGTGCCATTCCGGTCGAAGGGCAGGGCCTGGCCACGCGCACGTCGGTGCTGGAGAGCACGCCCGGCACCGACTTCACGAGCGGGCCGCTGATCGAGACCGGCCGCGCGCTCGACATCGCGGTGACCGGTCGCGGCTGGATCGCGGTCGAGGCGGCCGACGGCAGCGAAGCCTACACGCGCGCCGGCAGCTTCGAGATCAACGCCGAGGGCACGCTGGTCACGCACGGCGGACAGAACGTGCTGGGCGACGGTGGTCCGATCGCGGTGCCGCCCAACGTGTCGGTGCAGCTCGGCCGCGACGGCACGGTGTCCGGCGTGCCGACCGCGCCGCCGCGCACCGGCGTCACGGTGCTCGGCCGCATCAAGCTGGTGGACCCCGACGAGGCGGCGCTTGCGAAGGGCGTCGACGGCCTGTTTCGCCTCCGCGACGGCGGCAGCGCCGACGTCGCCGACACGGTGGCGGTGACGGCTGGCGCGATCGAAGGCAGCAACGTCAACCCGGCGTCCGCGATGGTCGACATGATCGCGCTGGCCCGGCAGTTCGAGATGCAGATGAAGTTGATCCAGCACGGCGAGGAAGACGACAAGCAGGCCACGCAGTTGTTGAACGCGGGTTGAAGGGGCCTCTTCGCACACTCGATACACCCATCCCCATCCCGGCCTTTTCCTCGAAGGGAACGGCGAGATCGGACCGGCGCACGACGTCGATTCCGATCGATCGATGGGGAGCAAGCAGTCAGGCGGTTCGCGAAGCGAACCACACCAGGAACCAGCAAAATGATCCGCTCGCTCTACATCGCCAAGACCGGCCTCGACGCGCAACAGACGCAGCTCGACGTCATCTCGCACAACCTCGCCAACGTCAGCACGTCGGGCTTCAAGCGCTCGCGCGCCGTGTTCGAGGACATGCTGTACCAGACGGTGCGTGAGCCGGGCGCGCAGTCGACCCAGCAGACCACGCTGCCGTCGGGTCTGCAGATCGGCACCGGCGCGCGGGCGGTCGCGACGACGCGCATCCACACCCAGGGCAACCTGTCGCAGACCGGCAACGCGCTCGACCTCGCGATCAACGGCGACGGC
The DNA here is from genome assembly GCA_903644065.1 of Betaproteobacteria bacterium. Lineage (GTDB taxonomy): Bacteria > Pseudomonadota > Gammaproteobacteria > Burkholderiales > Burkholderiaceae_D > CAHJXF01. Next base: position 9,018 of record CAHJXF010000070.1, on the reverse strand, counting down.
TTCTTCCAGATCCAGCAGCCCGACGGCACGACCGCGTACACCCGCGACGGCTCGTTCCATCGCGACGCGCAGGGCCAGATCGTGACGTCGAACGGCATGACGCTGCAGCCGGCCATCACGATCCCCGCCACCGCGCTGGCGGTCACCATCGGCCAGGACGGCACGGTCACCGCGACCACGCAGGGAACGGCCGCCATCACCACGCTCGGCACCATCCAGCTCGCGACCTTCATCAATCCGGCCGGGCTGTCGAGCCAGGGCCAGAACCTCTACACGGAGACCGCCGCGTCCGGCACGGCGTCGACCAACACGGCCGGCACCAACGGCACGGGCCTGCTCAACCAGGGCTATGTCGAGACGTCGAACGTCAACGTGGCCGAGGAGCTGGTCAACATGATCCAGACCCAGCGCGCCTACGAGCTCAACTCGAAGGCGATCACGACGTCGGACCAGATGCTGCAGCGGCTGACGCAGCTGTGATCGCGCGCCTGGACGCAGGCGGCTGCGCGCGATCGAGCCACGACGCTCGCGGCGGCCCGAGGTGGAGCGATGACGCACGCAGCCGCGCGAGCTCGATCAACGACGCACGCGGTGGCCCGAGGATCAACGACGACGTTCGCGGCGGCCCTGCGTGGATCGACGACGCACGCGGTGGCCCGAACGTCATCCCGGCGAACGCCGCGACCTAATTCTTTCTTCGCCATGGACAAACACGAATGGGACCCCGGCCTGCGCCGGGGTGACGAAGCCGGAGACGCGACCGCCCCGCGTCGCTGGATTCCCGCATGCGCGGGAATGACGGCGTTGGTGGCGCTTTCCGCCTGCACCGGCTACAACCCGCTGCGCACCGTCGACATCCAGCAACCGCTGACCGCGCGCCCCGCGCCGGTCGTCGCGGTGCCCGGTGCGCAAAGCGGCGGCGCGATCTTCCAGACCGTCAACTACCAGCCGCTGTTCGAGGATCGGCGGGCCCGCAACATCGGCGACACGCTGACGATCGTGCTCAACGAGAAGCTGCAGGCGAGCAAGCAGTCGGGCAGCAACGTCGACAAGTCGGGCAGCGCGTCGCTCGGCATCCCGACACTGGTCGGCAACCTGCCGCTCAAGTTTTTGCAGGGCACCAGCGCCAGCGGCAACTCCGCCAACAAGTTCAGCGGCAAGGGCGACAGCGCGAGCAGCAACGCGTTCACCGGCGTCATCGCGGTGACGGTCATCGAGGTGCTTGGCAACGGCAACCTGCTGGTCTCCGGCGAGAAGCAGATCGGCATCAACCAGGGCTCGGAATTCATCCGCTTCTCGGGGGTGGTCAATCCGGTCACGGTGGTCAACAACAACACGGTGTCGTCGACGCTGGTCGCCGACGCACGCCTCGAATACCGCGGGACCGGCTATATCGACGAGGCCCAGACGATGGGCTGGCTGTCGCGCCTGTTCATGACGGTCTCGCCGTTCTGACGGCCCACCGCACCTCGCCCGCGACCCGATCGCCCGTCATGGACTCTTCCTCGTTCGAATACGAACTGCATCGCTGCCCGACCCCACGGCCGCTCGTGACGCTCCGCACCGCGCTGCGCATCCTGTCCGGCGTGGTGTTCGTCGGCGCCATCGCGCTCGGCACGTCGAGCGCGCGCGGCGAACGCATCAAGGACCTGGTCTCGATCCAGGGCGTGCGGCCGAACCAGCTGGTCGGCTACGGCCTCGTCATGGGGCTCGACGGCACCGGCGACCAGACCACGCAGACGCCGTTCACCGTGCAGAGCTTCACGTCGATGCTGTCGCAGCTCGGCACCAACCTGCCGCCCGGCACCTCGTTGCAGCTGAAGAACGTGGCGGCCGTGATGGTGACCGCGACCCTGCCCGCTTTCGCGCGCCCCGGACAGTCGATCGACGTAACCGTCTCGTCGATGGGCAATGCCAAGAGCCTGCGCGGCGGCACGCTGTTCATGACGCCGCTGAAGGGCGCGGACAACCAGATCTACGCGATGGCCCAGGGCAACATCCTGCTCGGCGGCGCGGGCGCGTCGGCGGCCGGCAGCAAGGTGCAGATCAACCAGCTCAACGCCGGGCGCGTGCCGGCCGGTGCGACGGTCGAGCGCTCGGTCGCGACGTCGATCGGGCAGGGCGACTACGTCAACCTCGAACTCGAGCAGACCGACTTCGCCAACGCGCAGGCGGTCGCCGCCACCATCAATCGCGCGGTGCCGGGCGCGGCGTCGATGCTCGACGGGCGCGTCGTGCAGGTCCGCGCGCCGCTCGGGACCAGCGACCGCGTGGCGTTCCTCGCCGGCCTCGAGGACCTCGACGTCGCGCTGTCGAAGCCGCCGGCGCGCGTCATCATCAACGCGCGCACCGGCTCGGTCGTGATGAACCAGTCCGTCAGCCTCGCGGCCAGCGCGGTGGCGCACGGCAACCTGTCGGTGACGATCAGCGCCGACAACACCGTCAGCCAGCCCAACGCGCTGGCCCAGGGCCAGACCACCGGCGTCACCAACGCGTCGATCGCCATCAAGTCCGACAAGGGCGAGCTGGTCAACCTCGCGGCCAGCGCCAAGCTGACCGACGTGGTGAAGGCGCTGAACGCGATCGGCGCCACGCCGCAGGACCTGCTGTCGATCCTGCAGGCGTTGAAGGCCGCGGGCGCGCTCCGCGCCGAGCTCGAGGTGATCTGACATGGGCGCGATCCTCGGCTTGAGCACTCCGGTCGGCGGCTCGTCCGCGGGCGGCAGCTTCGACCCGCGCGGCCTCGACGCGCTGAAGCTGTCCGCAAAGACGAGCGATAGCGCGTCGACGAAGAAGGTCGCCCAGCAGTTCGAGTCGATGTTCCTGTCGATGATGTTGAAGGGCATGCGGGCCACGCTGCCCGGCAGCGATCCGCTCGCCAACGACGCGTCGAAGATGGCGACCGATCTCTACGACCAGCAGATCGCGCAGTCGATGAGCAAGGGGAAGGGCATCGGCCTGGCCGAAGCGCTGGTCGCGCAGATCGAACGGGCGCAGGGCAAGCCGCCCGCCGCCGGCACGGACCCGACGAAGAGCACGCTCGACGCGATGACGAAGTCGATGCCGGTGACGATGACGAAGGTCAGGCCGCTGACGTTGCCGGGTACCGTGATCACGGTGCCGGCGGCGGCGACCGACGCGCCGGCGGGCACCCCGTCCGGTGCGCCGCATCGCGACTTCGTCGACCGCTTCAAGGACGCGGCCGTCGCCGCCGCCGAGGCGACCGGCCTGCCGGCCAAGGTGATCCTCGGCCAGGCCGCGCTGGAGAGCGGCTGGGGCAGGCACGAGGTGCGCGACACCAACGGCACCGGCAGCTTCAACCTGTTCGGCATCAAGGCCGGCGCGAGCTGGACCGGCGCGACCGTCGATGCGATCACGACCGAGGTCGTCAACGGCGTGGCGCAGAAGGTGGTGCAGAAGTTCCGCGCCTACGCGTCGTATGCCGAGTCGTTCACCGACTACGCGAAGATGGTCGCCAACAATCCGCGCTACGAGAAGGCGGTGCAGGTGGCCGGCGACGCGCTCAAGTTCGCGAGCGAGATGGGCAAGTCGGGCTACGCGACCGATCCGAACTACGGCAGCAAGCTGGCGCGCGTGCTGTCCGGTCCGCTGGGCAAGCTGCTGTAGCCGCTGCCGTGAAGCCCATGCCCCCGGACCGTTCAGCTTCCGCCATGGACTGCCGATACATCGCGCAGACGACGGGCGATCCCGGCCGTCGCTCGTCAAAGGACGCATCGTGAGCAGCTTGATCGGCATCGGCCTGTCGGCCCTGCGCGCCGCGCAGACCGGTCTCGCCACGACCGGGCACAACATCGCCAACATCAACACGCCCGGCTTCTCGCGCCAGCAGGCGGTCCTGACGCCGTCGAACGCGCTGTTCACCGGCGCGGGCTTCGTCGGGCAGGGCGTCACCGTCTCGACGGTCCGGCGGGTGTACAGCGACTACCTGACGCAGTCCTTGCGCGACAGCACCGCGGCGAACGAGAGCGCCGGTGCGCTGGCCGCCGAGACGTCGCGGGTCGACGGCTACCTGGCCGACTCGTCGTCGAACCTTTCATCGGCGTCGGACTCCTTCTTCGCCGCCGCGCAGACGGTCGCGACCAACCCGGCCGACTCGGCCTCGCGGCAGACGCTGCTGTCGACGGCCCGCACGCTCGCCGCGCGCTTCAACGACCTCGACAGCCGTCTGCGGGCGCAGGGGGCCGACGTCGATCGGCAGATCGACGATACGGTCACCAAAGCCAACACGCTGGCCCAGCAGGTGGCGGCGCTCAATCGCACCATCCTCACCGACGGACGCGACGCGACCAACAACCAGGTGCCCAACGACCTGCTGGACCAGCGCGACGCCCTGGTGCAGCAACTCGCGGGTGCGATCGGCGCGACCGCGTTGCCGCAGTCCGACGGGACCGTCAACCTGTTCGTCGGCAACGGCCAGCCGCTCGTCGTGGGCGGCGCCGCGAACCGGCTGGCGACCGTCCCCGACGACCAGGACACGACGAAGAAGCAGCTCGCGATCGACGTCAACGGCCAGGTACAGCGGGTCTCGACCGCGCAGGTGACCGACGGCACGGTCGGCGGCCTGTTCAAGTTCCGCGACACGGTTCTGGCCCAGTCCGCCAACGCGCTCGGCCAGATCGCGATCGGGCTCGGCAGCGCGCTCAACGCGCAGAACCGGCTCGGCCAGGATCTCAACGGCAATCCGGGCGGCGACCTCTTCGGCGTCGGGTCGCCCGCGGTCGTCGCCAAGCCGACCAACAGCGCCGGGTCGGGCCTCGCGGTGAGCTTCGCCGATCCGACCCAGCTCACCACGGCCGACTACCGCCTCGACTACGACGGGACGAACTACACGCTGACCAACCAGTCGGACCGGACGTCGCGGCAGTTCGCCAGCCTGCCGCAGACCGTCGACGGCATCCGCATCGCGGCGACCGGGCCGCTCGCGGCCGGCGACCGCTTCACGATCGCGCCGACCCGGAACGGCGCCCGCGACTTCGCCGCGGCCATCTCCGATGCCGCCCGCATCGCGACCGCGGCACCGATCGCGTCGACCACGGGGGCCGCCAACGGCGGGACGGCCACCGTGACTTCGTTGGCGGTCGTGCCGGCGTCGCCGCTGCCCGCCGCGCTGCGCACGCCGGTGGACATCCGCTTCCACGTCTCGGGCACCACGACGACCTACGATCTCGTCGATCCGTCGACCGACACCGTGCTGTCGGGCGCCAACGCCTACACCGCCGGCGCGCCGATCTCGTACAACGGATGGAGCCTCGCGGTCGACGGCAGCCCCGCCGACAACGACCGCTTCACGATCGGTCCCAACACGAGCGGCACCGGCGACAACCGCAACGCGTTGCTGCTGGCGGCGGTGCAGCAGCAGGCGGTGACGCGGGTCGGCAGCGTGCAGGACACCTACAACGGCCTCGTCGGCCAAGTCGGCAACCAGACCAACGAAGCGGCCTCGCTCGCAACCACGCAATCGAACCTGTTGACGCAAGTGCAGGACGATCGCGATGCGGTGTCGGGCGTGAACCTCGACGAGGAAGCCGTCAACCTGCAGAAATACCAGCAGGCCTACCAGGCGGCGAGCAAGAGCATCGCCACCGCGCAGGCCATGTTCCAGGCCGTGCTCGACCTGTTCAACTGACCTTCACCGAGCCGAATCCATGCGCATCGCGACCAACACGCTGTTCGACCGCGGCCTCGCGTCGATCAACCTCGCGCAGCAGAACCTGTCGCGCGCACAGACGCAGGTGTCGACCGGCAAGAAGGTCAACACCCCGTCCGACGATCCGATCGCCGCTACCGAGATCCTGCGGACCACGAGCCAACTCGCCACCAACACGCAGTACATCGCCAACCAGGGCGCGGCCGCGCAGTTGCTCGGACAGACCGACGCCACGCTCGGGCAGGTGGGCGACCTGCTGCAGGGCGTGCGGACCACGCTGGTGGCCGCCAACAACGCGGCGCTGTCGGACAGCGACCGCGCGGCCCTCGCCACCGACTTGAAGAGCCGCCTCGACACGCTGGTGTCGCTGGCCAACACCAAGGACGGCGACGGCCATTTTCTCTTCGCCGGCTACCGGAACGACGCGGTGCCGTTCACCAAGACCGCGACCGGCGTGGTCTACGGCGGCGACGACGGCAACCGCACGGTGCAGGTCTCGGCATCGCGCCAGCTCGCCGGCACGGAGAACGGCGCCGACGTCTTCGATCGCATCGGCGCCGGCAACGGCGTGTTCACCACGACCACGGCCGCGACCAACGCCGGCACCGGTACCGTCGACCCCGGCCAGGTCGTCGATCCCGCCGCGTTGACCGGTCACGGCTACGACGTGCGCTTCTCGGTCGCGAGCGGCGTCACGACCTACCAGGTCGTCGACACGACGACCCATGCCGCCGTCGCGGCGCCGGCCACGAGCGGCAACCCGTACACGAGCGGCAACGCGATCACGGTCGACGGGCAACAGCTGACGATCGGCGGTGCGCCGGCCGACGGCGACCGCTTCACGATCGCGCCGGCGGGCAAGCAGAGCATTTTCCAGACGCTGCAGGCCGCAGCCACCCTGCTCGGCCGGGCCAGCGGCGGATCGGCCGGTCTCGCGCGCATTTCGTCGGGTCTCCAGGGTGCGCTCGCCAACGTCGACAACGCGCTGAACCACACGTTGTCGATCCGCGCGTCGGTGGGCGTGCGGCAGAACGAGCTCGATGCGCTCGGCACCAGCGCGACGGCGGCCGACACCGAAGGTCAGTCGCGCCTGTCGGACCTGCAGGACACCGACTACGCGAAGGCCGCGGCGGAGCTGGCCAAGCAGAGCGCCGCGCTGTCGGCCGCGCAGAAGACCTTCGCCACCATCGGCAACAAGACGCTGTTCGACTATCTGTGATGGGCGGGTCGGCTGCTGGCGGCACGGCACGCCGCATGCCGCCCGGGTGAAGGCCGGGGCCCGATCCGATCTGGCGGCAATCGGCCCCGGCCTTCGCCGGGGCGACGGCTTTCAGGTGGGTGACATCGAGGTCTGCCGGAACGGAATCCCCGGCCGATGGTGCCGATCGCCGGCACCCCGAGCACCGCACCGTGCGAGGCCGAGCGCCATGAACTCGTTCAAGCCGACATCGTCTGCGCCGGGCTGACCGGTCACTCGGTCAGCCCCTGCTCGACGACGTAGCGCGTCAGCTCGACGTTGCTCTTCATCCGCATCTTCTCGAGGACCCGCGAGCGGTAGACGCTGACCGTCTTGACCGAGATGCACAACACCTCGGCGATGTGCGTCAGCGAGTGGCCGGCCGCGATCATCTTGAGCGTCTGGAACTCGCGGTCCGACAGGCTCTCGTGCGGCGTGCCGTCGTCGGGCCGTTCGACGTGATCAGCCAGCAGTTCGGCCAGCGCCGGCGTGATGAACTTGCGTCCGGTCGCGACCGTGCGCACCGCGGTGACGAGGTCGGCCGGCGCGCTCATCTTCGTCACGTAGCCCGACGCGCCGGCCTTGATGGCCCGCAGCGCGTACTGGTCCTCGGGATGCGAACTGACGATCAGGATCGGCATCCGCACATGGTCCTTGCGGATCTGGCGCATCAGGTCGAGCCCGCTCTTGCCCGGCATGGACACGTCGAGCAGCAGCACGTCGAACGCGACGTCGCGGATCGAGCGCAGCACCTCCGCGCCGTTGCCCGCCTCGCCGACGACGCGGAGATCCGACGACGCGTTGAGCACCGAGACCAGCCCGGCACGCAGCAGCGGATGGTCGTCCGCGACGATGACCCGGATCGTCATGCGCTTCCCTCGTCAGGCGGCGGCCGCCCGTAGCGGCGCTTCGCGCGCCTGGAGCGGGATGCCGACCATCACGGTGGTGCCCTGGCCCGGCGCGCCGGTGATGTCGATCCAGCCGCCGAGCGAGGCGATGCGCTCGCGCATGCCCGAGATGCCGAACGCGCCGCGCCGTTCGATGCGGCCGCCGCGCGTATCGATCGGCAGGCCCTGGCCGTCGTCGCGGATCTCGAGCGTCAGTTCGTCGCCGCGGCTGAACAGCACGATGTCGACGTGTCGTGCCTGCGCGTGCTTGGCGACGTTGTTGAGCGCTTCCTGCACGACGCGGAACAACGCGATCGACTGGTCGGCCGTCAGGACCGGTTCGTGTTCGGGCTCGGTGAACTCGGTGTCGATCTCCATGCGCCTGGCGAACTCGCGGAGCTGCCAGTCGATGGCGGGCACGATGCCGTCGTCGAGGATGCTCGGCCGCAGCGCCTTCGCGATGCGGATGCTCGCGGCGGTCGTCGAGTCGAGCAGCCGGTTGAACGCGGCCAGCTTGTCCTGCGCCTCGGGGATCTGGACGGTGAGCTGCTTCAGGCGCAGCAGGTCGATCTTCATGCCGGTCAGCGAGCTGCCGATGTCGTCGTGGATCTCGCGAGCGATCTGCGCCCGCTGGCGTTCCTCGGACGACGTCATGTGCGTGGACAGGTCGCGCAGACGCTGCTGCGACGTCTGCAATTCGACTTCGGCCTGCTTGCGATCGGTGATGTCGGTGATCACGCCGAGATGGCCGATGATCGCGCCGGCCGCGTCGCGATACGGCCGCAGCTGGCCGATCACCCACGTCGTGCGCCGGCCGCGCTCGATGGGATTCTCGAACGACAGCGGCAGCGTGGGATCGGCGGCGAACAGCGAAGTGGCCTGCAGCGTTGTGCCCCGGGTCTGCAGGCAGATGCGCCAGTCGCGGCCCATCGCTTCGTGGGCGGACACGCCGGTGATCTCGCACCAGCGTTCGTTGACGTACACGCACTGCTGGTCCGCATCGGTCAGGAAGATGCCGACCGGCGCGATCTCGGTCAGCGTGCGGAAGCGTTCCTCGCTGTCGCGCAGCGCCTTCATCGCCTCGACGTCGCTGCTGGTGAACGAGACCGGCGCGCCGAAGACGGACGGAACCTCCATCGCACCCAGGTCGAGGTCGAAGGCCGCGGCCGGCGTCGCGACGGTCGCCGCGGCGGTCGCCGTTCGGGTGCGGCCGCGACCGCTCGCCG
>CAHJXF010000069.1 GCA_903644065.1 Betaproteobacteria bacterium | reverse complement strand
GGCGCTCGACGTCGATGCGCTGGCCGCCGCGATGAAGGCGCTCGGCCACGAGACGGTGCGGGTCGACAGCGCGGCCACGGATCGGGCGACGTTCCTGCTGCGGCCCGATCTCGGACGCCGGCTCGACGACGACAGCCGCACGCGGCTGGCCGAGGCGCGGCACGACCCGTGCGACGTGTTGTTCGTGTTGGCCGACGGGTTATCGGCGCTCGGCGTCCAGCGCCATGCCGCGCCGCTGCTGTCCGCGCTCGAGCCGCGCCTCGACGGCCTCGCGATCGGACCGGTCGTCATCGCGCGTCAGGCGCGCGTCGCGATCGGCGACGAGATCGGTGCCGCGTTCGGCGCCCGCTGCGTCGTGATGATGATCGGCGAGCGGCCGGGGCTGACATCGCCCGACAGCGTGGGGCTGTACCTGACCTTCGGCCCGCGGCCCGGTCGTCGCGATGCGGAACGCAACTGCCTGTCGAACGTGCGCCCGGAAGGTCTGACGCCGGTCGCGGCGGCGTTGCGACTCGCCTGGTTGATCCGCGCGTCGCTGCGCCTGTCGCTGAGCGGCGTCGCGCTGAAGGACGACAGCGCGTTGATCGAGTCGAGCTGAGCGAGGCGCGGCGACGCGGGCGCGGAGGGACGTGGCGAGGCTGGGCGCGGAGCGAGGCGATGCGAGGCGAGGCGAGGCGGGCGGTAACGTCGCCGGTGGCCCGGGCCTGCGGCGCTGCGTTAGACTTCGCGACCTCGCCGCACGATCGTCCGCATCGCCACCGTCCCGCCGCGGGCGGCATTCCACCGGTTCGTCCCATGCCCGCCTCGCTGACTCGCGTCGACGTGCCGTTCATCAACGATCTCGGCATCGACTTCGTCGACGTGCCGGCGGGGCAGGGCTGCGTGACGCTGGACCTCGAAGCGCGGCATCTGAACAGCTGGAACGTCGCGCACGGCGGCGTCATCATGACGATGCTCGACGTCGCCATGGCGATCGCCGGTCGCTCGATCGACCCCGGCTCGCGCGGCGGCGTCACGGTCGAGATGAAGACCAGTTTCGTCCAGCCCGGGCCGGCCGGCACGCGCCTGACGGCGACCGGCCGCGCGTTCCACCGATCGACCACGATGTCGTTCTGCGAAGGCGAGGTGCGCGACACCGACGACCGGTTGATCGCGAAAGCCATGGGCACGTTCAAGACGCTCAAGCGGATCGAGGGCGCGTCGCGCGGCGGCACCCGATCCGCCGTGGGCCCGACGACGGGCGACACCGCCGACTGACGCGTCGTCGCTCACGTTCACCGGCCGCCCGCTCGAACGGCGCGCGCCTTTTACAGGAGATTCCATGCCCGACACCTATCGCCGCATCGTCCTCGCGGCCCGCCCGGACGGCGCCGTGACGGCGGAGAACTTCGCGCTCGAGACCGTCCCGCTTCCGCAGGCGGCCGACGGACAGGTCGTCGTCCGCAACGATTACCTGTCGCTCGACCCGTACATGCGCGGCCGCATGAACGAGTCGAAGTCGTACGCGGTGCCGCAACCGATCGGCGAGACGATGATCGGCGCCACCGTGGGTCGTGTGGTCGAGTCGAGGAACGCCAAGTTCGCCGTCGACGACGTCGTCGTCGGCATGTACGGCTGGTCGGAATACGGCTGTTCGGACGGTGCGGGCCTGATGAAGGTCGACACCGAACACGTGCCCGAGTCGGCCTACCTCGGTCCGGTCGGCATGCCCGGCATGACCGCGTGGTACGGATTAAACAAAGTGATCGAGCCGAAGGCCGGCGAGACCATCGTGGTCAGCGCCGCGAGCGGCGCGGTAGGCAGCGTCGTCGGGCAGCTGGCGCGGCTGCACGGCTGCCGAACCGTCGGCATCGCCGGCGGTCCGGACAAGTGCGCGTACGTCACCGACGAGCTGGGCTTCGACGCCTGCGTCGACTACAAGGCGGCGGGTAGCGATCGACAGGCGCTCCGGGCGGCGCTCGAGGACGCCACGCCCGACGGCGTCGACGGCTACTTCGAGAACGTCGGCGGGGTCGTGATGAACACCGTGCTCGGTCGCCTCAACCCGTTCGCTCGCGTCGCGATCTGCGGCCTGATCTCGGGCTACGACGATGCCGGCGGCGCCGCGCCGATCGAGAACCCGGCGTTGTTCCTCGTCGCCCGCTTCAGGATGCAGGGCTTCATCGTCTCGGACCACCTGCCGCTCTGGCCGACCGGCCTGAAGGAACTGGGCACGCTGGTCGCGACGGGCCGGCTCAAGTACCGCGAGACGATCGCCGACGGCCTGCCGGCCGCGCCCGAAGCGTTCATGGGATTGCTGAAGGGCCGCAACTTCGGCAAGCAGCTGGTCGAGCTGTCCTGAGCGGTCATCGGTCATATCCGTTCGACCGGATCCGCATCGAGCTATCCATGTCGTGCAACCTACGGCACGCTCCGCCGTCAACAGAACGTCGCTTCGCCGCAGGCCGTGCCGTGTGCTTCGGGAGCGACGCGACGACTTCGATCGAGGAAAGTCCATGAACGCTCCTGAACGTCTGCCCGCCGCCGCTCCGGCGCTCCCCGTCGCGCCGATCAAGGGCATGGCCGGTCGCGGCGCGTTGCCGATGCCGCCCGTGTTCGACCACGTCGCCGACGAGCGCCTGCACCGCAAGCAGCGACTGGCCGCCGGCTTCCGTCTGTTCTCGAAGTTCGGCTTCGACGAAGGCGTGGCCGGGCACATCACCGCGCGCGATCCCGAATTCACCGACACCTTCTGGGTCAATCCCTTCGGCGTCCACTTCAGCCAGGTCAACGTATCGAACCTGATTCGCTGCGACCACGAGGGCAACGTCGTCGAGGGGGACCATCCGGTCAACACGGCCGCCTTCGTGATCCACTCGCGCGTCCACGGCGCGCGGCCCGACGTCGTCGGCGCCGCCCACTCGCACTCGACCTACGGGCGGGCCCTGTCCACGCTCGGCTGCTCGCTGGCGCCGCTGACCCAGGACGCCTGCGCGTTCTATGGCGACCACGCGGTGTACGACGACTTCGGCGGCGTGGTCGTCGACCTCGACGAAGGCACCCGCATCGCGCGCGCGCTCGGTCAGCACAAGGCCGCGATCCTCGCCAACCATGGCCTGCTCACCGTCGGTCGCACCGTCGACGAGGCCGTATGGTGGTTCATCACGATGGAACGCTCTTGCCAGGTGCAGCTGATCGCCGAAGCGGCGGCGACGCGCATGGGCACCGCGCCGCGGCCGATCGGCGACGCGTCGGCCCGCCAGTCGTTCGGCATCGTCGGCAGCCCGTTCGCCGGCTGGTTCCAGTTCCAGCCGCTCTATGCGCGCATCGTGAAGGAGCAACCCGACCTGCTCGACTGAGCAACGTACCGCCGTCCCTCCGCCGTTCGACTCGCCAGGCGCAATGAATCCCTCCTTTTCCGACAGCCAGATCGTCCAGGTCGATCAGCTCATCCTGCATCACTACAACGTGTCGCCCTTCTCGGAGAAGATCCGCGCGATCCTGAGCTTCAAGGATGTGCCGTGGACCGCGGTCGAGGTGCCGGCCGTGATGCCCAAGCCGGACGTCGTCGCGCTGACCGGCGGCTACCGGCGCACGCCGGTCCTACAGATCGGCGCGCATATCTACTGCGACACGGCGCTGATCGCCGAGGTGCTCGAGCGGCTCGCGCCCAGCCCGGCGATCTTTCCGCCCGAGTCGGCGGGGACCGCGCGCTTCGTCGCGCAGTGGGCCGACTCCACGTTGTTCTGGACGGTGGTGGCCTACAGCTTCCAGCCGGAAGGCGCGGCGGCGATCCTGTCCGGGATGACCGACGACGAACGCAAGGTCTTCGGAGCCGATCGCGCGGCGTTTCGCGGCAATGCGCCGCGCATCGCGCCAGCCGAGGCCACCGCCGCGCTGCTGATTTATCTGCGTCGCTTCGAGACGATGCTGATCGACGATCGCGTCTGGCTACTCGGCAGCTCGGCCTCGATCGCGGACTTCTCGGTCTATCACTGCCTGTGGTTCGTCCGCCGCGCCGGACCGCTCGCCACCATCATCGACGACTTCCCGTACGTCGCCGGGTGGTACGAGCGGATGCGCCGCCTGGTGCAGCCGCCGCACGCCGACATGACCAGCGAGGCCGCCCTGCGCCATGCCGCCGACGAGTCGCCGCAGGAGCTCGAGTCGGAGTTCTACACCGACACCCACGGCATCGCGCTCGGCACGCAGGTGACCATCACGCCGACCGACACCGGCCGCGACCCGGTCGCGGGCGAGCTGGTCCTGGCGCTGCGCGACGAGCTCGCGGTGCGCCGTTTCGACGACCGCGTCGGCGAGCTGATCGTGCACTTCCCGCGTCTCGGCTTCGAGATGAAGGCGGCATGACGTCGGCGTTGCCGGCGGACGTTTCGTCTACCGGGCGCTCGTCGTCCGCCGCCGCCGGCACGGGCCTGTCGTGGCGCTGGAGCCGTTTCGACACGCTGTCGAACGACGACGTCCACGACCTGCTCGCGTTGCGCAGCGAGGTCTTCGTCGTCGAACAACGCTGCGTGTTCCTCGACGCGGACGGTTGCGACCGGTCGGCGTGGCACCTGCTGGGCCGGGCGCGCGACGCGTCCCGTGCGCTGTTCGCGTACCTGCGCTGCCTCGACCCCGGCGTGCGCTACGACGAGCCGTCGATCGGCCGCGTCGTCACCGCGCCGGCGGTCCGCAGTCTCGGGCTAGGGCGGGCCCTGATGGACGAAGGCATCGTCCGGTCGCAGGATGCGTGGCCGGGCGCGGACCTGGTCATCAACGCGCAACGTCGACTCGAAGCGTTCTACCGATCGCTCGCCTTTCGCACCGAGGGCGACCCGTATCTCGAGGACGACATCGAGCACGTGCGCATGCGGCTGGCGGGTCGCTCGATTGGGGCGTGACGCTGCGGCACGAGCCGGCACCGGTTCGCGTGGCGCGGCATTCGCATGCGGCATTCACGATCGGCATCGGCGAAGTCGTGAGCGGCGTCGACAGCGGCTTCGACAACAAGATTCAGGAGAATCGATGAAGGATTTCAAGGGCCGCACGGCGGTCATCACCGGAGGCGGCAGCGGTTTCGGCCGCGAGTTCGCCCGCATCGCTGCGGGTCTCGACATGAACGTCGTCATCGCCGACGTCCAGCAAGACGCACTGGAGACGGTCAGGACGGAACTCGAGGCCGGCGGTGCGCGCGTGCTCGCCCGGCAGGTCGATGTCTCCAGCGGCGACCAGGTCGACGCGCTGGCCGTGGCGACCGAAGCGCGCTTCGGCGCCGTCCACCTGGTCTTCAACAACGCCGGCGTGGGCAGCGGCGGGCTGATCTGGGAGAACACGCTGCGCGACTGGGACTGGGTGATGGGCGTCAACGTGTGGGGCGTCATCCACGGCCTGCGGGCGTTCGTGCCGCGCATGCTGGCGAGCGCGAAGGGCGACGCGGGCTATACCGGGTACATCGTCAACACCGCATCGATGGCCGGCCTGCTCAACGCGCCGAACATGGGCATCTACAACGTCTCCAAGCACGCGGTGGTCTCGATGACCGAGACGCTTCACCAGGACCTGAAGCTGGTGGACGCGCCGATCGGCTCGTCGGTACTGTGTCCGTACTTCGTGCCGACCGGCATCAGCGACTCGCATCGCAACGCACCCGTGGACGTGTCGGGCGAACCGGTGTCGGCGTCGAAGCGCGCGCAGCAGATGATGTCGCAGAAGGCCGTGGGCTCGGGCAAGGTCACGGCCGCCGACTTCGCGGCGACGGTCTTCGAAGCGATCCGCGACGAGCAGTTCTACGTCTTCTCGCATCCGCACGCGCTCGGCAACGTCGAGACGCGCATGAAGGACATCGTGCAGATGCACAACCCGAGCGACCCGTTCGCGGCGCGGCCGGACGTGCGGACCAAGCTGCGGGACGCGATGGCCGAGGTCGTCGCGCAGGTCGCGGGCACGGGCAACGTATGAGCGCCGCGGGCGGCGACACGGCACGCATCGACGACGACCGCTTCGCCGACCTGGCCAACGGCGTCCGCCTGCACTACGCGTCGGCGGGCAGTGCGGCGGGCCGGAAACTGATGGTGTTCCTGCACGGCTTCCCCGAGGCCTGGTTCGCCTGGGAGGCGCAGCTGGCCGAGTTCGGCACCGATCACTTCGCGGTCGCGCCCGACCTGCGCGGCTTCAACCGTTCGGCCAAGCCGGTCGAAGTCGAGGCCTATCACATCAAGCACATCGCCGAGGACATCCGGCTCCTGATCGAGTTTCTCGGCTTCTCGTCGGCCATCGTGGTCTGCCACGACTGGGGCGGCGCGGTGGGCTGGCATCTCGGCATCTTCCATTCCGAGCTGGTCGAACGGCTGGTCGTCGTCAACTCGCCCCATCCGTGGCTGTTCATGCGCGAGCTCGCGACCAATCCGCAGCAGCAGGCGGCTT
This sequence comes from Betaproteobacteria bacterium, assembly GCA_903644065.1. Taxonomy (GTDB): domain Bacteria; phylum Pseudomonadota; class Gammaproteobacteria; order Burkholderiales; family Burkholderiaceae_D; genus CAHJXF01. The sequence continues at coordinate 7,159 of CAHJXF010000069.1, read as the reverse complement.
CCGCCTACATGAACTGGCTGCGTGGCCCCGGTGCGGAGGAGGGTCTGGTCGCCAACGACTACAAGGTGATCGAACGCTTCCTGGACGACGAGGCGGGCAGGCCGCCGGCCTGGTTCACGCCGGACGTCCGCGCGCGGTATCACGCCATGTGGTCGCTGGCCGGCGCACCGAAAGCGGACGGTACGCCTTCGCACGGCATGACCGGCGGCTGCAACTTCTATCGAGCCACGCCGTTGCATCCGCCAGCGCCGGGCGAACCGGCACGGGCGCTGCCCGACGCGGCCGGGTGGCAGGTGCGGGTGCCGGTGCGCGTGATCTGGGGCGAGACCGACCGCGCATTGACGACCGCGTTGCTCGACGACCTCGCGCTGGTCTGTCCCGACCTGCGCGTCGAACGCATCGCCGAAGGCTCGCACTGGATCGTCCACGAGCAGCCCGCTCGCGTAAACGCGCTGATCCGTTCGTTCATCGCCGACTGACGTCGAGCTGCCCGTGGCCACGTCCACACGCCGACACGGCGATCCGGCATCGGCCGACGCATCGAGCGGGGAGGGGAGAGCACCCTGCGTGCACCCCAACCGAGGAGAGAACATGCGTAGTTCGATCAAATGGGTCGCTATCGCGACGACCCTCGCGGCGCTCGGCGCCTGCAGCAAGAGCGACACCCCGAAGACCGACAGCTCGATGTCGAATCCGTCGACCACGTCGACCACCGGTAGCACGGCGACCACCGGCAGCATGTCGAGCAGCCCGGCACCCAGCACGGGGACGGATACCACCTCCGGCGCCACCGGTTCGGGCACCACTGGAACGACGGGGACCGGATCGCCTGTGACCGAAAGCGGTTCCGTTCCCGCCGGCACGACCAGCACGATGGGCTCGCCCGGGTCGCCTTCCGGCGCCAACGGCGGCACGATGAGCGGACCGAACACCCCGTCGGGCACCGCGCCAGGCAGCACGGCACCGGACCCGAGCACGACGGATTCGAGCAAGTCGGGACAGAGCAATTCGACCAACACGACGCCGCCGGCCAACGTCAAGTAGGCATTGCGCTCCCGCGACAGGACGGCGGAACCCTTGCGGGTTTCGCCGTTTCGCATTGTGCGGCGAGTCAGTACGTCTTGTAAGGCAGGAACTTGCCCGACAGCACGACGTGCACCCGATCGCCCTTGGGGTCGGGCTCGCGCTGGATATCCATCGAGAAGTCGATCGCGCTCATGATGCCGTCGCCGAACTCCTCGTGGATCAACTCCTTGATCGTGGTGCCATAGACGTTGACCAGTTCGTACCAGCGATAGATCAACGGGTCCGTCGGCACCGCGGTGGCCAACGATCCCTTGTAGGGCACGACCTGCAACCAGGCGATGGCTTCGTCCGGCAGGCCGAACAGGCTGCCGACGGTTTCCGCCTGTGCCTTCGTCAATGTCATCTGCCCCAGGCAGGCGGCGGTCGTCCATTCCTTGCTCTGCGCGACGGCGTCGGCGACGTCTGCCCACTTGATGCCTTTGGCCACCTTGGCCGCGAGGATCATGCCGGTGACCTGGCTCCGGTCGGTGATGCGCGTCGTGTTGAGCGGGTCGGACATGCTGTTCATGCGAATCTCCTTCGGTGAAGCGGACGTTCAGGCGGCGACGGATCGAGCCGGCGGGCCCGGGTCCGACGATGCGGCGGGTACGAGCGGATCGAGTCCCGGTGCGACGACGACCGGGTGGTCGCCGACTCGATCGACGACGCCCTCCTGGATCAGGCGCGATCGATTGACCAGGAAGTCGACCAGGTGGTTGCGGATCGGGTAGTACTGCGGGTCGTGATGGACGGTGGCCCGCACGCGATCGCGCGGCAGCGTGTTGCGCACGATCTCCGCGACCGTGGCGTGCGGCCCGTTGCTCATCAGGAGGATCTTGTCGGCCAGCAGGATGGCCTCGTCGACGTCGTGCGTGATCATGAACACCGTCTGGTGCGTGGCCTGGACGATCGACAGCAGCTCGTCCTGGATCGTTCCGCGTGTCAGGGCGTCGAGCGCGCCGAACGGCTCGTCGAGCAGCAGCATCCGCGGCTGGATGGCGAACGCGCGCGCGATGCCGACGCGCTGCTTCATGCCCCCCGACAGCTCCGACGGCTTCCTGTCGATGGCGGACGCGAGACCCACCAGCTCGACGAAGCGCCGCACGTGCGCATCGACCTCCGCCCGACTCCAGGCCGGCCAGCGCGAGCGCACCGCGAACGCGACGTTGCGACGGACCGTGAGCCACGGCATCAGCGCATGGCTCTGGAACACGACGCCGCGTTCGAGACTGGGGCCGAGGATCGCGCGACCGTCCATCGACGCGGTGCCGGTGGTGGCGGCATCCAGTCCGGCGAGCACGTTGAGGATGGTCGTCTTGCCGCAGCCCGAGTGGCCGACGATGCAGACGAATTCACCGCGCTCGATGTCGAAGTGAACCTGCTCGAAGACCGGCGGCAGGTGCGGCGCATAGCGCTTCGACAGTCCTTCGATGCGCAGGAAGCTCACGACGCGGTCCGCTCGCGGCAGTCACTCGACATACGTCACCCAGCGCTGGAAGCGAGCGAACAGCAGGTCGAGCAGCATGCCGAACACGCCGATCAGCAGCACGGCGAAGATCACGTTCGTCAGCGACAGGTTGTTCCACTCGTTCCACACGAAGTACCCGATGCCGGTGCCGCCGACCAGCATCTCGGCGGCCACGATCACCAGCCACGCGATGCCCATCGAGATGCGCATGCCGGTAACGATGGTGGGCGCGGCCGCGGGCAGGATCACCTGGAACGCACGCCTGAACGGACCCACCTCGAGCGTCCTGGCGACGTTGAGCCAGTCGCGCCGCACGGCCGCCACGCCGTACGCGGTGTTGATCAGCATCGGCCAGACCGAGCAGATGAAGATCACGAAGATGCCCGAGATCGACGAGTCCTTGATGGTGTAGAGCGCGAGCGGCATCCAGGCCAGCGGCGAAATCGGCTTCAGGACCTGGATGAAGGGGTCGAGCGCTTTCCGGAACAGCGGCGACATGCCGATCAGGAAACCGAGCGGGATGGCCACGATCATCGCGATGCCGAAGCCGAGCGCGACGCGCGCCAGGGAGAACGCGAGCTGCAGCGCGATGCCCTTGTCGTTCGGCCCGTGGTCGTAGAACGGATCGGACAGCTGGGTCACGATCGTCCTACCGATCGCCATCGGCGTCGGGAAACCGGTGGTCTTGGTGCTGGTCGCGTCCTTGCCCATCAGCTTCGCGTACTCGATCTGCTCGGCCGTCATGCCGGCGGTTCCGTGGTCCGCCTCGACGGTGACGGTCGCGAAGTACCACACCGCGACGATCGCGACCAGGATCGCGATCGACAGCAGGGCGGCACGCAGGTTGAGCGGCAGGGCGAGCGAAGAGCGCATCGACGAGAAAACCGGTTCGAACGGGGGCGGGTCGACTCAGGTCGCGAGCTTCTTGATCGCGAAGCCGTCGACATAGGCGTCCGGCCGCGCCGGGTCGAATTCCTTGCCCATGATGCGGTACTTGCGATAGCCGTTGTCCGGCGCGCTCTCGTCGAGCTCCCTCATGCGCTTGCGCGCATCGGTCAGCAGGAACACGCGCTCCGCGATGTCCTTGTACTGGACGTCGCCCTTGACGTAGCCCCAGCGCTTCATCTGCGTCAGGATCCACACGGCCATCGAATACCACGGCACGGGATCGAAGTCCGCCCGCCCCGGGACGTTCACGACGTTGCCGAGACCGTCGGCGAACTTGCCGGTCAGCACCTGGGTCACCACCGCCTCGGGCTGGTTGAGGTAGGCGGCGGGCGCGATGACCTTCGCAATCAGCTCGCGGTTCTTCGCCTCGTGCGCCATCGCGGCTGCGGTCAGCACCGCGCGGTACAGCGCGGCGAAGGTGTTGGGGTTCTGCTTGACGAAGTCCTCGGACACGCCGAACGCGCAGCACGGATGGCCGTCCCAGATGTCCTTCGACAGGATGTGGATGAAGCCCACCTCGTCGTAGACCGCGCGCTGGTTGACCGGGTCGGGGCCGAGGAAGCCATCGATGTTGCCAGCCCGCAGGTTGGCGACCATCTCCGGCGGCGGCACCACGCGCAACTGCACGTCGGTGTCGGGATTGATGCCCGCCTCGGCCAGGTAATAGCGCAGCAGGAAGTTGTGCATCGAATACTCGAACGGGATGGCGAACTTGAAGCCGCGCCAGTTCTTCGGGTCGCGATTGTTCCTGTGCTTGATCGCCAGCGTGATGGCCTGCCCGTTGATGTTCTGGATCGTCGCGACGCGCATCGGTTGGGCGACGGAACCGGCGCCCATCGAGATCGCGATCGGCATCGGCGACAGGAAGTGGGTCGCGTCGAGCTCCTTGTTGAGCATGCGATCGCGGATCAGCGCCCAGCCCGCGGTCTTGGTCAGCGTGACGTTGAGACCCTGCTTGCGGTAGAAGCCGAGCGGGTCGGCCATGATCAGCGGGGTGGCGCAGGTGATCGCGATGAAGCCGATCTTGAGGTCCGGCTTTTCGAGCGTCCCGGGCCGTTCCTGCGCCATCGCCTGCACTGCGCCGATCGGCAACACGCTCTGGATCGCGGCCATCGCCGTGCCGGTACCGACCGCCTTGATGAAACGGCGCCTCACGCTTTCCTTCGGGAAGAGCGCCTTGATCAGCGCGGCCTCGACGAAGTCGTCCGACAAGGCTTCGGGGTCGGCGGCGCGAGCACGGAGCGCCGGGCCCGGCCCGGCGTCGGACCGATGCGCCTCGTCGCTCGCATGTCGACCGCACGAGCAACCCTCGAGCAGCGATCGGTCCGCGTCGTAAGGCGCGTACAACGAGCGGGGCGGCTTGGACATGCGGTCTCCGAAGGAATTAAGGCCAACGCCGCGCGCGATGCGCCCGGCCGAACCCCGGGTTGAATCGTAGCCGGGTGTCCGGCGAAGCGACCATCGCGAAAGCGGGCGTCGTCGTGTAGTGCTGCAACTACAGGCTCGCCCGGCGGCCCGCGTCAGACCGGCAGCAACTCGTGGCGCACCGCGTACAGCGCCAGCGCGACATCGTTGCCGGCCCCGGTCTTCTCGAGGACGCGCGTGCGGTAGGTGCTGACCGTGTTCGGGCTGAGCACCAGGTGGTCGGCGATCTGCCCGACCGTGGCCCCGGTGACCAGCAGGCGGAACACCTGGTCCTCCCGGTTGGAGAACAGTTCGTGCGGCAGTCGCTCCGGCGACCGGGCGAGCTGGGCCGCCAGGTGCTCTCCCATCGCGCTGCCGACATACAGGCCGCCGCCCGCGGTCTTCCGGATCGCCGCGATCAACGCATCGGGATCGGCGCTCTTGTTCAGGTAGCCCGACGCGCCGAGCCGGAAGCAGCGCGCCGCGTACTGGTCGTCGGGATAGGTGGACAGCATGACGACCGGCAGGCGGGGCAGCTCGCGGCGGACCTGCATCAACACGTCGAGGCCGTCGCGCTTCGGCATCGCGATGTCCAGCAGCAGCACGTCGAACGGATCGCGGCCGGGCACGGCCGCGTCGCGAAGCGCCTGGACGGCATCGGCGCCGCAGTCGCAGTCGCGCGCCACCACGATGTCGTGCGTGTCCGCGAGGATCTGCTTCAGGCCTTCGCGGACGATCCGGTGGTCGTCGCACAGCAGGACGCGGATCGTCTTCGACGTTTTCATGCCGCGACCACCGGGTCGAGCACGAGGTCGGCGACGGCTTCCGCGAGGTCGCTCGCGGTACCGCCACGACGCGTCGAGCCGGACGGCGCCAGCGCCAGCGCCAGCGCCGGCAACGGCACGGTGACGGTGGCGCAGATGCCGCCGCCGTCGCGGCCGGCGAGCCGCAGGTCGCCGCCGAAGTGGCCCGCGCGTTCACGAATGCCGCGGATGCCGTAGCGGGTCGATTGCTCGAACACCGTCGGCGACGCCCCCCGCCCGTCGTCGCCGACCTCGATCACCAGCGCGTCGCCGCGTCGTTCGACCACGACGTCCACGGACCCTGCGGCCGCGTGCCGGGCGATGTTCGACAGCAGCTCCTGCACGATGCGAAAGAGGGCGGTGGCGAGCGCATCGTCGAGCGCCGCGGCGACGACGCGATCGATCGTGATGCGCGCCCGGCACTCGATCTCGGTGGTTCGCGCGAACTCGGCCACCTGCCACTCGAGCGCGGCGGCCAGCCCCTGATGGTCGAGCAGACTGGGCCGCAGGTCGGTGATGATGCGGCCGACGTTCTCGACGGCGGCCTCGATCGTGCGGCTCATGCCGTGGCACTTGCCGGCGAGCTCGGGCCGGTCGGCGAGTCGCGAGCGCAGCCATGCCGTGTCGAGCCGCAGGCCCACGAGCAGGCTGCCGAACTCGTCGTGGATCTCGCGGGCGATGCGGGTACGCTCGTCCTCGCGGACCGAGTGCGCGTGCGCCGACAGGCGCCGCAACTCGTCCAGCGCGGCCGTCAGGTCACGGGTGCGTTCCGCCACCCGGGTCTCGAGCGCTTCGTTCGCGTCGTGCAGCAGGCGCTCGCTGCGCTTGCGTTCCGAGATGTCGACGAAGGTGACGACGGCACCGCGCACGACGCCGTCCTCGACGATCGGTGCCGACGAGTACTGCGCCGGGAAGCTGCTGCCGTCGCGACGCCACAACACGTCGCTGTCGATGCGGCACGGCCGGCCGCTGCGAAACGCCTGGAAGATCGGACAGCTGCGCTCGGCATAGGCGCTGCCGTCGCCGTGGCTGTGGTGGATCAGCCGGTGCATGTTGCAGCCGAGCAGCGCCTCGACGGCATGGCCCAGCAGTCGTGCGGCCGCACCGTTGGCGAAGATGCAACGGCCGTCGAGGTCGACGCCGAAGATGCCGTCGCCGGTCGATTCGAGCAGCAGCGCGAGCCGGTCGCGCCAGGGCGGAGCGTCGACAGGTCCGGCGAGCGGGGCGGGCGTTGGTTCGAGCGGCGGCACTGCATCCTTCACGGGCGAAACGTCGACCCGATTCGGTGCAAGACCCGTGCCCACCGTCGCCGTCGCCGCTCGAAGGTCTTCCCGGGACGGGTGGCGGCTCGACGGCGACACCGGGGCCGTCGGGCCGGCCCCGCCGCATGCACCGGCAGTGCGAACGGTGCACCGTTACTGCCCCGCGCGATCGCCCGACGACGGGTCGACGCGGTGGCGGGCATCCGCGG
>CAHJXF010000068.1 GCA_903644065.1 Betaproteobacteria bacterium | reverse complement strand
GCGCGGCGGTCGCCGGCCGCACTTGCATGCGGATCGCGCCGACCTTCCAGCCCCGCTCGACCAGTCCGTCGCGCAGGCGCGGCAACGTCTGGCGCAGCTTGGCCGCGCCGCTCGCCGACAAAACCCGCACGATCACCACGTCGTCGTCGAACCCCGTGACGTCGCAGGTGTCCCTCAAGGACGGCGGGATCAAGCCGAGCAGGTCGCGGCGCAAGTCCAGGATGCGCCGGGCGGCCGGCAGCAGCGCGGCGCCCCCCTCGTGGCGTCGCAGGAACTCGATGGCGGTCGACGAATCGGGTGGATGGCTCGGACGGGCAGTTCTCATGACCGGGCCGCAAACGGGCACTTGGAGTCGTTCAGTGCGGAACATCTTATTGCATCGACGTGCGGCGCACAGCCGGACGTTGACGCTCACCAATCGGGGCATCGTCGTGGCGATCGGCATCGCGCTGCTCGCCGTCGTGCTCGGCGCCACCGGCCTGGCGATGCTGGTGGTCCGCTATGCGGCCCAGAGCCGCTCACCGATGTTGCGCAGCATCGTCGACGCCGACACGACCGACGGCGCCCGCAAGGATCGCTTCCTGCGCGAGAACCTGAACGCGATGGCCGTCAAGCTGGGCGAGATGCAGGCGCAGCTGATGCGCCTCGACGCGCTCGGCGGTCGCGTGTCGGGCCTGGCCGGCATCGATCCGCAAGACTTCGACTTCAAGGCGCTGCCGGCGCGCGGCGGCCTGTCGCCGGTCGACGCCCGGCAACTGTCGATGACCGAATTGAAGGCGGAGCTCGAGCGCGTTTCGCTCGACGTGGAGCACCGCAGCGACTATCTGAACGCGGTCGAGACGGAGCTGATCAACGCCACGTTGAAGAGCAAGATGATGCCGACCATCCAGCCGGTCGACGTCACCTACAACGCGTCGGGGTTCGGCCCGCGCCTCGATCCGTTTACCGGCGCCCAGGCGATGCACCAGGGCATCGACTTCGTGGCGCTGTCCGGCACGCCGATCGTCGCCGCGGCCGGCGGCGTGGTGATCGCGTCGGAGTGGCATCACGACTTCGGCAACATGATCGAGATCGATCACGGCAACGACATCACGACGCTGTACGCGCACGCGTCGAAGATCTACGTGCACGTCGGTGACATCGTCAAGCGCAACCAGCACATCGCGGACGTGGGCTCCACCGGCAGGGCGACGGGCGCCCACCTGCACTTCGAGGTGCACGTCAAGAACGTGCCGCAGAATCCCGAGAAGTTCCTTCACGTCGACCGCGGCGAGCCGTTCGCGGCGCGGATCACGACCGCGCGCTGAGGGTTCGTACGGCGCGCTTCGCGGCGCCTTGATTCGGCGGCGCGGGCCGCCGTTTCAACGCTGGTTCCCCCGCGGGCTCCGGGAAGGCCGCGTGATAAAATCGCCGCCTTTCGCCAGCGCGATAGTCCGCGGCGACCGAAGTCGACGCCGATGCCGAGGCCGGAAACGCCAGCGTGACGGGGGCAACCGGCGCGACCGGCCGCGATCGACCGGGTCGCTGGCGCTCGCCGGCCCCCGGTCGTTCCACCTCGTTCGAGGCAGCCCGGCTCCGAGTGCGCACTTAACAGCGGTACATCTCCTCCCCATGCTGACAGGTGTCCTGAAGAAGGTCTTCGGCAGTCGCAACGAGCGGCTGCTGAAGCAGTACCGACGAACCGTCGTCGCGATCAACGCGCTCGAGCCGTCGCTGACCGGCTTGTCGGACGAGGAACTGCGCGCCCGGACGCCGGCGCTGAAGGCGCGCTTCGCGGCCGGCGAGGCGCTCGACGACTTGCTGCCCGAGGCCTTCGCCGTCGTTCGCGAGGGATCGAAGCGCGCGCTCGGCATGCGCCACTTCGACGTGCAGATGCTGGGCGGCATCGCGCTGCACGAAGGCAAGATCGCCGAGATGCGGACCGGCGAAGGCAAGACGCTGACCGCCACGCTGGCCGTGTACCTGAACGCGCTGACCGGCGCCGGCGTCCACCTGATCACGGTCAACGACTACCTCGCGCAGCGCGACGCCGAGTGGATGGGGCGGCTCTACGGCTTCCTCGGGCTTACGGTCGGCATCAACCTGTCGCAGATGCCGCACGACCGGAAGCAGCAGGCGTACGCGGCGGACATCACCTACGGCACCAACAACGAGTTCGGCTTCGACTACCTGCGCGACAACATGGTCTACGAGACCGGCGAGCGGGTGCAGCGCGGCCTCGCGTACGCGATCGTCGACGAGGTCGATTCGATCCTGATCGACGAGGCGCGCACGCCGCTGATCATCAGCGGCCAGGCCGAGGACCACACCGAGCTGTACCTGCGCCTGAACACGGTGCCGCCGCTGCTCGAGCGCATGAAGGAGGAGGCGAAGCCGAACGAGCCGGAGCCCGAAGGCGACTTCTGGGTCGACGAGAAGGGCCACCAGATCCAGCTGTCCGAGGCCGGCCACGAGAAGTCCGAGCAAATCCTCGAGAACATGGGGCTGCTGCCGGAGGGCGCGTCGCTGTACGACCCGGCCAACATCCTGCTGGTCCATCACCTGATGGCCGCGCTGCGCGCCCACAACCTGTTCTTCAGGGACCAGCAGTACGTGGTCCAGCCCACCGACGCCGGCGGCGAGATCGTCATCGTCGACGAGTTCACCGGCCGCCTGATGGTCGGGCGGCGCTGGTCCGACGGGCTGCACCAGGCGGTGGAGGCGAAGGAGCAGGTCAAGATCCAGAACGAGAACCAGACGCTCGCGTCGATCACGTTCCAGAACTACTTCCGCATGTACGGCAAGCTGGCCGGCATGACCGGCACCGCGGACACCGAGGCCTACGAGTTCCAGGAGATCTACAACCTCGAGACCGTGGTGCTGCCGCCCAACAAGCCGTCGGCCCGCACCGACAAGCTCGACCAGGTCTACAAGACCGCCGGCGAGAAGTACCAGGCGATCATCATGGACATCGAGGACTGCCGCGCGCGCGGGCAGCCGGTGCTGGTCGGCACCACGTCCATCGAGAACTCGGAGCTGCTGTCGGGGCTGCTCAAGAAGAAGCGCTTCCCGCACGAGGTGCTGAACGCCAAGCAGCATGCGCGCGAAGCCGAGATCATCGTGCAGGCCGGCGCGCCCGGCGCGGTCACCATCGCCACCAACATGGCCGGCCGCGGGACCGACATCGTGCTCGGCGGCAATGTCGAGAAGCAGATCGACTTCCTGCAGGCCGACGACGGAAAGAGCGAGGCGGAGAAGGCGGCCGGCATCGAGAAGCTGCGCAACGCGTGGCAGGGGCTGCACGACCAGGTCGTCGCGGCGGGCGGCCTGCACATCGTCGGCACCGAGCGCCACGAATCGCGGCGCGTGGACAACCAGTTGCGCGGCCGCAGCGGTCGCCAGGGCGATCCGGGCTCGTCGCGCTTCTACCTGTCGCTCGACGATTCGTTGTTGCGCATCTTCGCCGGCGACCGGGTGCGGGCGATCATGGACCGGCTGAAGATGCCCGAAGGCGAGCCGATCGAGGCCGGCATCGTGATGCGCTCGATCGAGACCGCGCAGCGGAAGGTCGAGGCGCGCAACTTCGACATCCGCAAGCAGCTGCTCGAGTACGACGACGTCGCCAACGACCAGCGGAAGGTCATCTACCAGCAGCGCAACGAACTGCTCGAGGCGCGCGACATCTCCGAGACGATCGCATCGTTGCGTCATGGCGTGTTCACGCGGGTCGTGCGCGACGCGGTGCCCGAGGGCGCCATCGAGGAGCAGTGGGACGTGCCGGGCCTGGAGCGCACGCTGGCCGCGGAGTGGCAGCTCGAGGTCCCGCTGACGACGATGCTCGAGGCCGAGCAGTCGATCACCGACGAGGACGTGCTGGAACGCGTGATCGTCGCGGCCGACGCGTCGTACGCCGCGAAGATCGCGATCGCCGGCAAGGAGGCGTTCGGCGGCTTCGAGCGGTCGATCATGCTGCAGAGTCTCGACTCGCACTGGCGCGAGCACCTGGCCGCGCTCGACCATCTGCGCCAAGGCATCCACCTGCGCGGCTATGCGCAGAAGAACCCGAAGCAGGAATACAAGCGCGAGGCCTTCGAGCTGTTCTCGGCGCTGCTGGATGCGATCGGCAGCGAGGTGACGCGCTTCATCATGACGGTGCGGGTGCAGACGCAGGAGCAGATCGTCGCGGCCGAGGAGCAGATGGCGGCGGCGGCGCCGGCCCTCGAGAACGTGCGCTACCAGCATGCCGACTTCGACGAGGCGCTGGCCACGGTGGGCGACGACGAGGAGGTCGCGATCGCGGCGTCCGAGCCGACCGGCCGACTGCAGCCGCGCGCCGAACCGGCCCGCGTGCAACAGGTCCAGCGCTTCACCGAGAAGGTGGGTCGCAACGACCCGTGCCCGTGCGGCAGCGGCAAGAAGTACAAGAACTGCCACGGCAAGCTGGCCTGATCCGGTCGGACGTCGGTTATACGAGAGTTACGCAGTTTAGGTAATTTACATAAATCGCCTAAACACGGTATAAACGCTCGGTGGATCCGGTCTTCAATCCTTTCACGCCAGGCGCCGGCAGCCAGCCGCCCGAACTGGCCGGTCGCGACGGCATCCGGGAGCTGGTCCGCGTCGCGCTGGCGCGTACCCGCAAGGGACTGTCGACCAAGAGCGTGTTGCTCGTCGGCCTGCGAGGCGTCGGCAAGACCGTCCTGCTCGACCGCATGCGCGACGACGCCGAGGCGGATGGCATCCACACGCTGCGCATCGAAGCCCCGGAGAACCGATCGTTGCCGGCGTTGCTGGCGCCGCAACTGCGGCAATCCCTGCTGCGGCTGTCGCGCAACGCGAACGCGACGGAACTGGGGCATCGCGCATTGCGGGCCCTGTCCGGCTTCGTGAAGGGCCTCAAGGTCAAGTACCACGACATCGAAGTCGGCCTGGACTTCGATCCCGAGCCCGGGCTCGCCGACAATGGCGACCTCGAACACGATCTCCAGGCGCTGTTCGAGACCGTCGGCGCGACGGCCAGCGAGGCCGGGACCGCCGTCGTGCTGTTCATCGACGAACTGCAATACGTCAAGGAAGAAGAGCTCGCCGCGCTCGTCACCGCGTTGCACCGTTCGGCGCAGCGTCGCTTGCCGATCACGCTGGTCGGTGCGGGCCTGCCGCAGCTGCGCGGGCGGATGGGCCGCGCGAAGTCGTACGCCGAGCGATTGTTCGATTTCCCCGAAGTCGGTGCGTTGAGCGACGCCGCGGCCGAGGTGGCGATCGCGAAGCCGGTCCACGAGCAGGACGTCGAGATCGACGACGATGCGCTGGCTCGCATCGTCCGCGAGACCCAGGGCTATCCCTATTTCCTGCAGGAGTGGGGAAAGCACGCCTGGGACGCCGCGTCCGCCTCGCCGATCACGATCCGCGACGTGGCGGCCGCGTCGTCGACCACGCTCGCAGCGCTCGACGAGAGCTTCTTCCGGGTCCGCTTCGACCGGCTCACGCCGGCCGAGAAGAAGTACCTGCGGGCCATGGCGGAGCTCGGCCCGGGCCCGCATCGGTCCGGCGACGTCGCGGAGCAGCTCGGTCGCAAGGTCACCTCGCTCGGGCCCACCCGCAATCAGTTGATCGCGAAGGGCATGATCTGGAGCCCGAACCACGGCGATACCGCCTTCACCGTTCCTCTCTTCGATGCCTTCATGCATCGCATCATGCCGGGCGAGACCTGGAAGGAAGCATGGCAATGAACGAATCCCCGGTCGACCTGCGCAGCGACACCGTCACGCGCCCGACGAAAGCCATGCTCGCCGCGATGGCCGCGGCCGACGTCGGCGACGACGTCTACGGCGACGATCCGACCGTCAACCGGCTGCAGGCGCGGATGGCCGAGATGGCGGGCATGGAGGCGGCGCTGTTCATGCCGTCCGGCACGCAGAGCAACCTGGTCGCGCTGATGACGCACTGCGCGCGTGGCGACGAGTACCTGGTCGGCCAGACCGCGCATACCTACAAGTACGAGGGCGGCGGCGCGGCGGTGCTCGGCAGCATCCAGCCGCAGCCGATCGAGAACGCGCCCGACGGCAGCATTCCGCTCGACAAGCTGCGCGCCGCGGTCAAGCCGCACGATTCGCACTTCGCCCGCACGCGGCTGATCGCTCTCGAGAACACCATGCACGGCCAGGTGATCCCGCAGCGCTACGTCGAGGAGGCGTCGGCGTTCGCTCGCGGCGCCGGCCTCGCGATGCATCTGGACGGCGCGCGAGTGTTCAACGCGGTGGTCGCGAGCGGATCGTCGCTGGCCGCGATCTGCTCGCCGTTCGACACCGTGTCGGTGTGCCTGTCGAAGGGCCTCGGCACGCCGGTGGGTTCGGTGCTGTGCGGGCCGCGCGACTTCATCGAGCAGGGCCATCGCTGGCGGAAGATGCTGGGCGGTGGTCTCCGCCAGGCCGGCATCCTGGCCGCCGCCGGCCTGCATGCGCTGGACCACCACGTCGAGCGGCTGGCCGACGATCACGCGAACGCGGCTCGCCTCGCCGAGGGACTGCGCGGCATCGACGGCCTCGCGGTACGGGGTCCGTTCACGAACATGGTCTTCGTCGACCTGCCCGCGGCGCGCGTGGACGGCTTCGCGAGAAGCCTGCGCGACGCGGGCATCGTCGCGAGCGTGGGACCCACGACGCGCTTCGTGACCCACCTCGACGTCGATCGCGCCGGCATCGAGCGGCTGATCGATGTCGTCCAGGGCCATTTCATGCGCACGGCCGCCTGAGCGCCTCGTCCATCGTCTTCGGTTCCCGCATCGGCCAGCTTCGCCGCTTCGTCCTCGGTCCTGCATCGGCCAGCTTCGCCGCTTCGTCCCCGGTCCTGCATCGGCGACCCTCTGCGATTCGTCACCCCGGCGCAGGCCGGGGCCCAAGTCCTCGCACGAGCGACGCACGTGATCCTTGGGTCACGGCCTGCGCCGGGACGACGAAGTAGAGAGAGGCGGCTTGCCGAGTACGGTCGTTCCCACGTACGAGCGATCGTCTCGATCCTTGCACCGGCGACCCTCGCCGCTTCGTCCTCGGTCTCGACGTCGGCGACCCTCGCCGCTTCGGTCTCGGTCTCGGCGTCGGCGACCCTCGCCGCTTCGTCCTCGGTCTCGGTACCGGCGACCCTCGACGATTCGTCACCCCGGCGCAGGCCGGGGCCCAAGTCCTCGCACGTGCGATGCACGAGGTACTTGGGTCCCGGCCTGCGCCGGGACGACGACGAAGGAGAGAGAGGCGACTTGCCGAGTACCGTCGTTCCAGCGCGCGCGAGATCGTCTCGGACCCTGCAGCGGCAACCCTCGCCGCTTCGTCCTCGGTCCGTGCATCGGCGATCCTCGCCGCTTCGTCCTCGGCCTCGATACCGGCGATCCTCGCCGCTTCGTCCTCGGCCTCGATACCGGCGATCCTCGCCGCTTCGTCCTCGGCCTCGGTACCGGCGACCCTCCACGATTCGCCACCCCGGCGCAGGCCGGGGCCCAAGTTCGCGTCCGAGCGATGCACGAGGTACTTGGGTGCCGGCCTGCGCCGGGACGACGAAGCAGATCGCGCACGAGCAACGCACGAGCTACTTGCGCCCCGGCCTGCGCCGCGACGACGCAGGGAGAGGACGCCACTTGGCACCGTCGTTCCCGCGGTCGCGGGAACGACGAATCGATCGGTCTCGCGAGCTGACGATCTGCGCCGACTACGCCGCAGCCGATGCAGGCGTCGGCGTCGTCGGCTCGTCGACGGCCCGCAACGCCGCCTGCACGATCGCCGCCGCATCGACCTCGAAATGCGCCCGCAACGCGGCGCGCGAGTCGCTGCGACCGAAGCCGTCGGTGCCGAGCGTCACGTAGCGTCGTCCGTCGGGCACGTAGGCGCGCACCATCTCCGGCAGCGCCCGGACGTAGTCCGTCGCCGCGACGATCGGCCCGCGCGTCGGCGCCAGTTGCCGCGCGAACCAGCTGTCGATCGTCGGCGTCTCGCCATGCCGCCAGGCGCGCTCGGCCGCGACGCCGTCGCGCGCCAGCTCGACGTAGCTGGTCGCGCTCCACACGTCGGCCGCGATGGCGTGATCGCGTTCGAGGACGACGGCCGCCTTCACGACTTCGCCGAGGATCGCCCCGCTGCCGAACAGCTGGACCCGGCGGTCGGCGGGCGGGCCGTCGCGCAGCCGGTGGAGGCCGCGCAGCACGCCGTCGTGCGCTGCGGGCGACAGGCTCGGCTGAGCGACGTTCTCGTTCGTGACGGTGATGTAGTAGAACTCGTCGACCTGCTGCTCGAGCATGCGGCGCGCACCGTGGTCGATGATCACCGCGAGCTCGCCGGCGTGGGCCGGGTCGTAGGCGCGGCAGTTGGGGACCGTCGACGCGCTCAGGTGGCTCGCGCCGTCCTGATGCTGCAATCCTTCGCCGCCGAGCGTCGTGCGTCCCGACGTCGCGCCGATCAGGAAGCCGCGCGCGCGCTGGTCGGCCGCGGCCCAGATCAGGTCGCCGACGCGCTGGAAGCCGAACATGCTGTAGTAGATGTAGAACGGCAGCATCGACAGGCCGTGCGTGGAGTAGCTGGTCGCCGCCGCGGTCCACGACGACAACGCGCCGGCCTCCGTGATGCCTTCCTCCAGGATCTGGCCCGACGTCGCTTCCTTGTACGACAGCATCGAAGCGGAGTCCTCCGGGTTGTAGAGCTGCCCGAACGGCGCGTAGATGCCCACTTGGCGAAACAGGTTGGCCATGCCGAAGGTGCGCGCCTCGTCGGCCACGATCGGCACGATGCGCGGACCGAGCACGGGGTCCTTCAGCAACGCGCCGAGCTGGCGCACGAAGGCCATCGTCGTGCTCATCGTCTTGCCGTCCGCCTGCAACGCGAAGCGGGCGGTGGCCTCGAGCGACGGCACCGCGAGCGGCGGCGCGGTGCGCACGCGCCGCGGCAGGTAGCCGCCGAGCGCGGTGCGGCGCGCGTGCAGGTAGCGCATCTCGGGGCTGTCGTCGGCCGGCTTGTAGAAAGCGGCGCGCTCGACGTCCTCGTCGGCCAGCGGCAGATGGAAGCGATCGCGAAACGCCATCAGGTCGTCGCGTCCGAGCTTCTTCTGGCCGTGCGTCGTCATGCGGCCCTGGCCGGACGCGCCCATGCCGTAGCCCTTCATCGTCTTGGCCAGCACGACGGTGGGCCGGCCGCGATGCGCCGCCGCGCGGGCGAACGCGGCGTGGACCTTGACCGGGTCGTGGCCGCCGCGTCGCAGGCGGTCGATCTCGTCGTCGGTGAGGTGGGCGACCAGCGCCCGCAGCGCCGGCGTCTTGCTGAAGAAGTGGCGGCGGTTGAACGCGCCGTCGTTGGCCGACAGCGTCTGGAACTCGCCGTCGACGGTCTCGGCGAAGGCCCGGGCGATGGCGTGGTCGTGGTCGCGGGCCAGCAGCGCGTCCCACTCCGAACCCCACAGGCACTTGACCACGTTCCAGCCGGCGCCGGCGAACAGCGCCTCGAGCTCGTCGACGATGCGGCCGTTGCCGCGCACCGGTCCGTCGAGCCGCTGCAGGTTGCAGTTGATGACGAAGACGCACTGGTCGAGCTGCTCGCGGGCAGCCAGCGTCAACGCGGCGATCGACTCGGGTTCGTCCATCTCGCCGTCGCCGAAGAAGCCCCACACCTTGCGGCCGCGCGTGTCGAGCAGGCTGCGGTCGGCGAGATAGCGCATGAAGCGCGCCTGGTAGATCGCGTTGATCGGGCCGATGCCCATCGAGCCGGTGGGAAACTGCCAGAAGTCCGGCATCAGGTAGGGATGCGGATACGAGGTCAGGCCCTGGATGCCTTCGGCCTCGGCGGACAGCTCCTGCCGGTAGTGGCGCAGCGACTCCTCGGCGAGGCGGCCCTCGAGATAGGCGCGCGCGTACACCCCCGGCGACGAATGCGGCTGGAAGTAGACGAGGTCGCCGCCGTGCGCCTGGCCGTCGGTGTCGCTTCGCGCGCGGAAGAAGTGCTGGAAGCCGACCTCGAAGAGATCCGCGGCCGACGCATAGCTCGCGATGTGGCCGCCGAGCTCGCCGTGCGCGGCGTTGGCCCGCACCACCATCGCCAGCGCGTTCCAGCGCAGGACGGCCGACAGGCGCCGCTCGATGTCGAGGTCGCCGGGATAGGCGGGCTGCTCGTCGATCGACACGGTGTTGAGGTACGGCGTGACCGGCTCGGGCTGCCAGGCCACCTTTCGCCGGCGCGCGTGGTCGAGCAGCGCGTCGAGCAGGGCCACCGCCCGTTCGCGACCCTGCGGACCCCAGGCCGCGAGGACCCCGTCGAACGCGGCGCACCACTCGGCCACCTCGCCCGGGTCGCTCGCGCCGTCGTGCGCCGCGGCAGGCACCGCAGCGCCGAAGCGGTCTCGCTGGTCCATGGTCGCTGCCCGTCGTGAAAGGAAGCGTCGAGATTACCCGTCCCGCGCCTGCCCGTTCATCGGTCATCGACCGCATCGCTCCGCTTCGGTACGCGCCCGCCTCCCCTGGTTGCGCGATAATCCCGGCCCCGTCGGGTCGACGGCTCGTCGCGAGGCGCCCGACCGAAGACGCGCAAACCGAGGCGCATCGCGGACCATGCTGCTGATGATCGACAACTACGACAGCTTCACCTACAACCTCGTGCAGTACTTCGGCGAACTGGGCGAGGAGGTGCGCGTCGTGCGCAACGACGCGGCGTCGCTCGACGAGATCGAGGCGCTGGGAGCGGACCGCATCTGCCTGTCGCCCGGGCCGTCGTCACCGGCCGAAGCCGGGCTCTGCATTCCGTTGCTGCAGCGCTTCGCCGGCCGCTTGCCGATCCTCGGCGTTTGCCTCGGCCATCAGGCGATCGGCGCGGCGTTCGGCGGCAACGTGGTGCGCGCTGCGCGGGTTCTGCACGGCAAGACCGATCGGGTGACGCACATCGAAGCCGGGGTGTTCGCGACGCTGCCGTCGCCGTTCACCGTCACGCGCTACCACTCGCTCGCGATCGAGCGCGCCACGATGCCCGACTGCCTCGAGGTCACCGCGTGGACCGACGACGGCGAGGTGATGGGCGTGCGGCATCGGACCTACGACATCGAGGGCGTGCAATTCCATCCCGAGTCGATCCTGACCGAGCACGGGCACCGGCTGCTCGAGAACTTCCTCGCGCACTGACCGTAATCGCAGCCCATGCCGATCACCCCCAACGAAGCCCTGATCCGCTGCATCGAGCATCGCGAGATCTTCCACGACGAGATGCTGTCGCTGATGCGTATGCTGATGCGCGGCGAGATGTCGCCGTCGATCGCGTCGGCGCTGCTGCTGGGCCTGCGCGTCAAGAAGGAGACGATCGGCGAGATCGCCGCCGCGGCGCAGGTGATGCGCGAGTTCGCGACGCCGGTGGAGGTCGCCGACCGCACCCACCTGGTCGACCTGTGCGGCACCGGCGGCGACGGCGCCCACACGTTCAACATCTCGACCGCCGCGATGTTCGTCGCCGCGGCCGGCGGCGCGCGCATCGCCAAGCACGGCAACCGCGGCGTGTCGTCGCGGTCGGGCAGCGCCGACGTGCTGGAGGCGCTCGGTGCCGACGTGCTGTTGTCGCCGGAACGGGTCGCGGCCTGCATCGCCGAGACCGGCATCGGCTTCATGTTCGCCCCGTCGCATCACAGTGCGATGAAGAACGTCGCGCCGGTTCGCCGGGAGCTGGGCGTGCGGACCATCTTCAACATCCTCGGGCCGTTGACCAATCCGGCCGGCGCGGTGCACCAGTTGATGGGCGTGTTCCATCCCGACCTGGTCGGCATCCAGGTGCGCGTGCTGCAGCGGCTCGGTGCGAAGCACGCGCTGGTGGTGTACGGCAAGGACGGCATGGACGAGGCGTCGCTCGGCGCGGCCACGATGGTCGGCGAACTGAAGGACGGCGAAGTGCGCGAGTACGAGATCCACCCCGAGGACTACGGCCTGGCGATGAAGTCCAATCGCGGTCTCAAGGTGGTCGACGCGGCCGAGTCGAAGACGATGATCGACGAGGCCCTGGCCGACATCGACGGCACGCCGCGCGAGATCGTGGTGCTGAACGCCGGGCTCGCGCTGTACGCCGCCGACGTGTGCGAGTCGATCGAGGCCGGTATCGCGCGGGCGCGCGAGGTGATCGCGAGCGGTGCGGCTCACGAGAAGCTCGATGCCTTCGTGGCCTTCACGCGGACGCGGGTTTCGTGACGGGACTCGGCCGGTCGACCGGAGACGCCGATGGAAATCGTCTGGTCCCTGTTCGCGGTGCTCGTGCTGCTGGCGCTCGGCGCGTGGGGCGGGCGTCGACGGTTCCGGGTGTTCGACGGTCCCGACGGCGAGCGTCGTCGGCGCCGACGTGCGCAAGGCCCGTTCGCCGGCACCGACGATCCGCATGACGATGCGGGCGACCGACGTCCTCGACCGGATCCTCGCGACCAAGCGTCGCGAGGTGGATGCAGAACGTTCGCGGCGATCGTTTGACCACGTCGAGCGAGACGCCGCGGCGGCGGACCGGCCACGCGGCTTCGCGGACTCCGTGAGGCGACGGGTCGCCGATGGTCACGCCGCCGTCATCGCCGAAATCAAGAAGGCCTCGCCGTCGAAGGGCCTGCTGCGCGCCGACTTCGACCCGGCCGCCATCGCCCGCTCGTACGAGGCGGGCGGCGCCACGTGCCTGTCGGTACTGACCGATGCCGAGTATTTCCAGGGATCGACCGAGGCGCTGGTCGCGGCGCGCGCCGCGTGCTCGCTGCCGGTGTTGCGGAAGGACTTCACGATCGATCCCTACCAGGTCGTCGAAGCCCGCGCGATGGGCGCCGATTGCATCCTGCTGATCGTGGCCGCGCTGTCGCCGGCCGTCCTCGAAGCGCTGGCGATCGAGGCGCTGCGCCTCGGCATGGACGTGCTGGTCGAGGCGCACGACGGCGCGGAGCTGGCCACGGCCCTGGCACTGGACATCGACCCGGCCCGCACCCTCATCGGCATCAACAACCGCGACCTGCGGACCTTCGACACCCGCCTCGAGAACACGCTCGACCTCGTGGACCGCCTGCCGGTCGGCACCGCGCTCGTGACCGAGTCCGGCATCCGCACCCGGGACGACGTGGCGCGCCTGCGCGCCGCCGGCGTCCACGGCTTCCTGATCGGCGAGACCTTCATGCGCGCGCCCGACCCGGGCGGCGCGCTGGCCGCGCTGTTCGCCTGAGCGTCCCCGCGTCTGCGCGTCCCGCGTCTGCGCGTCCCCGCGTCCCCGCGTCCCCGCGTCAGCGCGGCTGCGCCTGCGTGGCCGCGGCCTGCTGCTCGCCGACGAAGATCTCAACGCGGCGATTGCGCGCACGGCCGGTATCGCTGGTGTTGTCGGCGACCGGTTCGTGCGAGCCGCGGCCGTCGACCGTGAAGCGGCTCGACGGCACGCCGCGATCGACCAGGTAGTTGCGGGTGCTCTCGGCCCGCGCCACCGACAGCGGATTGTTGATCGCGTCGCTGCCGGTCGAGTCGGTGTGGCCGATGATGCGCACCGTGCTGCCCGCGTTGTCGCGCAGGCTCTGCCCGAACTGGTCGAGCACGGCGCGCAGGTTGGGCTTGATGTCGGCGCGGCCGACGTCGAACGAGATGTCGCTCGGGATGTTGAGCTTGAGCTGGTTGTCGGCGGTCTGCGTGACCTCGACGCCGGTACCCTGCGCGGCCTGCTGCATGCGCTGCTTCTGCTGCTCCATGCGGTTCGACCACAGGTAGCCGCCGAGCGCACCGAGCGCCGCGCCGGCGACGGCGCCCTGCGACGTGCTGCGACCCGGACTGCCGCCCGACGTGATGCGGCCGATCGCCGCGCC
>CAHJXF010000067.1 GCA_903644065.1 Betaproteobacteria bacterium | reverse complement strand
CGGCGCGTCGCTGGTGTGCCTGCATCCGGGCGCCCGCTGGTCGTCGCGGCGCTGGCCGCTCGAGCGCTTCGTCGAGATCGGCGTCGCGATGGCGCGGCGTGGCCATCGGCTCGTCGTCACCGGCAGCGCCGACGAACGCGAACTCGTCATCGCGCTGGTCGACGGCCTCCGGCAGCGCGACGTCGCGGCGCTCGACCTGTGCGGCCGCACGTCGCTCGGCAGCCTGGCCGCGCTGCTGCAGGACGCGACGCTGCTGGTGTCCAACGACACGGGCATCTCGCACGTCGCCGCGGCGATGCGCACCCCCAGCGTGGTGGTCGCCTCCGGCAGCGACGTCGTCCGCTGGGCGCCGGTCGACACCCGCCTGCACCGCGTCGTGTGGCACGACGTGCCGTGCCGACCGTGCAGCTATCGCGACTGCCCGATCGACCATCCGTGCGCGCGACGCGTCGAGGTCGCGCACGTGATGGCGGCGATCGACTCGCAGGCGTCCGTCCCAACCCACCAGGATCGTCATGCTGCTTGACATCGAAGCACCGCCCCGCACCCGACTGCCCGCTGGGCGGCGTCGGCTCCGCATCCTCACCTGGCACGTCCACGGCAACTACCTGTACTACCTGTCGCAGATCCCCCACGATCTGTTCCTCGTCACGCGTCCCGGACACCCGCCGGGTCATGCCGGCAAGGTCGGCGCGCTGCCGTGGGGCGACAACGTGCACGAGGTCGAC
The DNA here is from genome assembly GCA_903644065.1 of Betaproteobacteria bacterium. Lineage (GTDB taxonomy): Bacteria > Pseudomonadota > Gammaproteobacteria > Burkholderiales > Burkholderiaceae_D > CAHJXF01. The sequence goes on along the minus strand of CAHJXF010000067.1, from coordinate 13,163 downwards.
GCGGATCGGGTATCGAGCGAGCGCTTCGACTGCGTGCTCTACCAGTCGCGGACCCACTGGCAGACCGACCGGCACACCGTGCTGAGCGAGGCGCAGCGGCGACTGCCCACGCTGGTCGTCGAGCACGATCCGCCGTATCACGACCCGGTCATGACGCCGCACTGGATGGACGATTCGCGGGCCCTGCTGATCCACGTCACGGCGTTCAACGCGTTGATGTGGGACCACGGGGACCAGACCGTTCGCGTCATCGAGCACGGCGTCGTGGTCCCGCCCGACGTGCGTTATCGCGGCGATCGTCCGTGCGGCATCATGGTCGTCAACCACCTGGCGCAACGCGGGCGCCGCCTCGGCGCGGACCTCTTCGAGCGGGCGCGCTGCCGGGTGCCGATCGACCTGGTCGGCATGGAAGCCGAACGCTCCGGCGGACTCGGCGAGATCGCCAACCCGGAGCTGCCCGCCTTCATGGCCCGTTACCGCTTCTTCTTCCACCCGGTGCGCTGGACCAGCCTCGGACTCGCGCTGGTCGAGGCCATGGCGATCGGCATGCCCGTCGTCGGCCTGGCCAGCACCGAACTGTCGACCGTCATCGAGAACGGCCGCAACGGCTACATCGACACCAACTTCGAATCGCTGGTCAGTGCGATGGAGGAATTGATCGCGGACCCCGACCTCGCCCGGCAGTGGGGCGACGCGGCGCGCCTGACGGTCAACGAGCGGTTCTCGATCGATCGCTTCGTCGAGGACTGGAACGATGCGCTCGCGATGGTGACCGCATGAGCCCGCACCCGACCGACGAAGCGCCGCTCTTCCCCGGTTACTTCATCGGCGGCTTCGAGTGCTCGAGCCATCGCGTGCCGTCGGGACGTCGGCTCGACATGCCGACCCATACGCGACATGTCGAGTTCGCCGAGGCCGACTATCGACGTCTGGTCGACAGCGGCATCCGGGTCGCGCGAGACGGGTTCTCGTGGCATCGGGTGGAGCCCGAACCCGGCCGGCGCGACTTCTCCACGGTGCTGCCGCTGGTACGGGCCGCGCGGCGCGCCGGCGTTCGCGTCGTGTGGGACCTGCTGCACTTCGGCTGGCCCGACGACCTCGACATCTTCACGCCGGCCTTCGTCGATCGCTTCGCGGCGCTGGCGCGCGACTTCGCTTCGCTGCTGGCCGACGAGGGCGACGCGGTGCCGTGGATCTCGCCGGTCAACGAGATCTCGTTCCTCGCCTGGGGCGGCGCCGACGTGGCCGCCATCAATCCGTTCCTGCGCGATCGCGGCTTCGAACTCAAGTGCCAGCTGGTCCGCGCGTCGATCGCGGCGATCGAGGCGGTGCGCGACGTCGATGCGGGAACGCGGATCGTGATCCACGACCCGGCGTTCCACGTCGTCGCGCCTAACGGGGATGCCGCCACGCTCGAGGCGGTCGAGCACTCCCGCCAGCTGCAATACCAGGGCTGCGACCTGCTGAGCGGCCGCTTGTGGCCGCAGCTCGGCGGGCGCGATGAATATCTCGACGTCATCGGCGTCAACTACTACCCGTGGAACCAGTGGACCTTCGGCACCGCGGTGCAGCCCGGTGCGCCGATCTCGCAGGACGATCCGCGCTATCGGCCGTTGAGCGAGATCCTCGGCGAATGGCACGAGCGCTACGGCCGACCGGTCTATCTCGGCGAGACGGGTTGCGAAGGCGATCGTCGCGCCGGCTGGTTGCGGTACGTCTGCGACGAAGCGGCCCGCGCCCGGCGGCTGGGCGTTGACGTCGCGGGCGTGTGCCTGTATCCGATCGTCGACTTCCCCGGCTGGGATAACGATCGGCATTGCGAGAACGGCTTGTGGGGCTATGCGGACGACGACGGACGGCGCACGGTCCACGAGCCGCTCGCAGCGGAGCTGCGCCGGCAACAGGAGCGCAGGCTCCGCGCTGCCGACGACGAGGGCTTCCCGGCCCGCGAGCGGGCGCTCGGCGAGGTGCTGGACGACGAGCCGCGCTGGCCCGCCGATCCCGGCTTCGCGGCCCATCGTCCGGCGCTGGAAACCCCGGCATGAAGGGCGACCGGAAACGCATCCTGGTGACCGGCGGCGCGGGTTTCCTCGGATCGCATCTCTGCGAGCGACTGGTGGGCGACGGGCACGACGTGCTGTGCGTCGACAACTTCTACACCGGTACCCGCGCCAACGTCGCCCGGTTGCTGAAGGAGTCCAACTTCGAACTGATGCGGCACGACGTGACGTTCCCGCTCTACGTCGAGGTCGACGAGATCTACAACCTGGCCTGTCCTGCTTCGCCGGTCCACTACCAGCACGACCCGGTGCAGACGACGAAGACCAGCGTGCACGGCGCGATCAACATGCTCGGGCTCGCCAAGCGGTTGCGCGCCCGCATCCTGCAGGCGTCGACCAGCGAGGTGTACGGCGATCCGGCGGTCCATCCGCAGACCGAAGCGTATTGGGGCCATGTCAATCCGATCGGCCCACGCTCGTGCTACGACGAAGGCAAGCGGTGCGCCGAGACGCTGTTCGCCGACTACCGACGCCAGCACGGCCTCGTCGTCAAGATCGCCCGCATCTTCAACACCTACGGACCGCGGATGCATCCCAACGACGGCCGTGTCGTCTCGAACTTCATCGTGCAGGCCCTCGCCGGCGAGCCGCTCACGTTGTATGGCGACGGATCCCAGACGCGCGCGTTCTGCTACGTCGACGACCTGATCGAGGGGCTGGTCCGGCTGATGGAGTCGCCCGAGACCTGCAACGACCCCGTCAACCTGGGCAATCCGGTCGAGACGTCGATGCACGAGATCGCGCGACGGGTGCTGCGGGCGACCGGCTCGGCCTCGCCGATCGAACATCGCGGGCTTCCGGTCGACGATCCGCTGCAGCGCTGCCCGGACATTTCGCGCGCCCGCCGGCTGCTCGGCTGGGAGCCGGCGATCGATCTCGACGAGGGCCTGGCGCGGACCGTGGCCTATTTCCGCGACCGCTGCGGAGTGGCTCGTCCCACGATCCGCGACCTGGACCTGACGCCCGTCGGCTGAGCCGGATCAGGCCGTCGGCTCGCCTGCGGGCGGCGTGCCGCTCGCCGCGACGTCCAAGTGGTCGAGCGCCTGCCTGAGGTCGCGGATCGACGCGGGCTTCGTCAGATGCGCGTCGAAGCCGGCTTCCAGCGAATGCTGGCGATCCTTGTCGCGACCGTAGCCGGTCAGTGCGATGGCGGGCAGCGAGGCGGCGCGCGGGTGACGGCGGACCTCGGAGATGAACTCGTAGCCACCCACCTCCGGCATGGCGATGTCGGAGATCACCAGGTCGAAGTTCTGCTGATCGAGCAGCGCCAGCGCGTCGCGACCGTCGACCGCGGCGGTCGGCAGGGCCCCCTCGAGCCGCAACAGTTCGATGAACGGTTCCAGTGCCTCGCGGGCGTCCTCCACGACCAGGATGTGCAGCCCGGCGAGCGAACGACCGGGCGCCGCATCCGCCTCTCGCAGGCCGCGTCGGCGCGAGTCGTAGAGCGGCAGCCAGACGTCGAAGCGCGCGCCGCGACCCACGCCGTCGGATCGCGCCTCGACGCGGCCACCCTGGGCGAGCGCCAGTTCGCGAACCAGCGCGAGCCCGATGCCCATGCCGCCGTCCTGCCGCTTGGTCGCGCTCTGGTCCTGTCCGAACATGTCGAAGACGTGCGGCAGGAAGGCGGCGGCGATGCCCTTGCCGGTGTCGCTGATCGACAACCGCGCGAACGGGCCGTCGATCTCCGTGTGCACCTCGACGCGTCCGTTCTCCGGCGTGAACTTGAGGGCGTTGCTGAGCAGGTTCCAGAAGATCTGCTCCACGCGGACCGGGTCGCACGCGACGAGGCCGAGCAGGGCGTCGGGTTCGTATTCGAGCGTGATCGACTTGGCCTGCGCGTCGGCCTGCATCGCGGTGACGATGGCGTCGATCGTCATGCCGAGGTCGACCGGGACGACCTGCAACGTCAGCTTGCCGGTCCGCACCCGCGACAGGTCGAGCAGGTCGTCGATGATCTTGCCCTGACCGACGACGGTCTTGCGGATGATCTGCGCCGCCCGCACGGCGGCCGGTACGTCGCGCAGGCGCGGCATGCGGCTCAGCAGTTCGGCGTTGACGTGGATCAGGTTGAGGGGATGCTTGAGCTCGTGCGACATCACGGCGAGGAACTCGTCCTTCAGCCGCGCGGCCGCCTCGTATTGCGTGCGCGCCGCGCGCTCCTCGACCAGCATCGCGTCCCGCGTGGTCTGCTCGCGACGGATACCGGTGATGTCGCGCCCGATCTTCGCCAGGCCCTTCAGGTCGCCACTCTCGAACGGCGTGACGACCCCGCTGCAGAAGAAACGCGTGTTGTCCTTCCGCAGGTGCCAGCGCTCGTCCTCGGCGCGGCCCTCGGTGCGTGCCGTGCTCAACTCGCGCTCGGGCACGCCGGCGGCCCGGTCCTCGGGCGTGAACAGCCGGCTCGACGACTGGCCGATGATTTCGGCCGGCGCGTAACCGTACATCCGCTCGGCGCCCTTGTTCCAGGTCGTGATGAGACCCGCGTCGTCCATCGTCAGGATCGCGAAGTCCTTCGTCGTCGCGGCCGCGAGGCGCAGGTGCGCCTCGCCTTCCCGCAGGCGGGCTTCGGCGCGCCGCAAGGTCGTCACGTCGATGAAGCTGATCGTGGCGCCGTCGATCACGTCGTTCGTGGTGCGGTACGGCAGCACGCGGACGAGATAGCGCCCGGCCGTTTCGTCGGCGCCGTCGCTTCCCACCTCCCGTTCGATCAGGCGCAACGATCGGAAGGCCTCTGCCGCATCGTCGGCCAGCCGGTCGTAACGCAGCCGGTGGCGGATGTCGAGCAGCGAGCGACCGACGTCCGACGGGATCAGGTGGAACAGGTCGAGCGCGCGCGGCGTGAAGCGCTTGATGCGCAGCGCGTTGTCCACGAACACGGTCGCGATGTCGGTCGACGTGATGAGGTTCTGCAGGTCGTCGTTGACCTTGCCGGTCTCCTCGATCTTGACCTTCAGCTCGAAGTTGACCGTGATCAGCTCTTCGTTGACCGCCTGCAGTTCCTCCTTGCCGGTCTCGAGTTCCTCGCTGGCCGCGCGCAACTCCTCGTTGATGGCCTGCAATTCCTCGTTCGAGGCCTTCAGCTCCTCGGTCGACGTCTCGGAGTATTCGAGGCTTTCCTGGAGGCTCTCCTTCTCGCGCTTCAGTTCCGCTTCGAGTTGTTCGACGATGTCGCGATCCTTGGCGTCCGGCTGGCTGTCGGCACGTCGCATCGAGTCGTCGACCTCGACGAACGCGACGATCGCCAGCGCGCCGTCGTAGCCTCGACCCTGGAACGGCCGCACCGTGATGTTGACGAAGACGTCGCGGCCTTCCCGCTGCATCTGGACCGTGTGCGCCTCGACGCTCTTGCCGCTCTGCATCGCCTTGAACAACGCCGTGCGCAGTTCCAGCCGCAATTCGGGGTGGACGATGGTGACGAGGTTGTGCGACGGGACGCCCCCGGCGTGTTCCAGGAAGCGGCCGACGCCGGGCGACAGGTGCAGGATCTGGTGCGCGGCGTCGATCAGCACGCTCGGCGGCGCGAACTGCTCCATCGCCTGCTGATGCAGCGTCTCGAAGCGGGTCTCGTGGCGCTCGGTCGGCGGCACCTGGCGCAGCGCGTCGAGGTGGACCGGGACCGACTCGATGGGATGCAGCATCGGTCGGGCCGGGGTCGACGAGGCGTCGGCGCGATAGATGCGGTGCATCTTGTCCAGGACCTGGAACGCGGTCGACGTCACGTCGGGCGACTCGGACGTGCCGAGGAAGAGGAAGCCCTCGGGGCCCACCGCCAGACGGAACGTGTCGAGCACCTGCTTTTGCGCGGCCCGGTCGAGATAGATCAGCAGGTTGCGGCAGCTCACCAGGTCGATGCGCGAGAACGGCGGGTCGCGCAGCACATTGTGGCGAGCGAACAGGACTCTCTCGCGCAGCGGCTTGCCGATGCGGTACTGGGCGCCTTCCCGCGTGAAGTACTTGCGCAGGCGGGCCGCCGGCAGGTCGGCGACGATCGACAACGGATAGAGCCCCGCCCGACCGACGGCCAGCGCGCGCTCGTCGATGTCGGTCGCGAAGATCTGGAAATTCGGCGAGACCTCGTGCGCAGCCGCCATGTCGTTCAGCTGCATCGCGATGGAATACGCTTCCTCGCCGGTCGCACAACCCGCGACCCAGAGCCGCAACGGGATGTCGGCCTGCGCGCGTTCGAGAAGGATCGGCAGCACCTCGCGTTCCAGCGTCTCGAACGACTCGCGGTCGCGAAAGAAGTTGGTCACGCTGATCAGCAGGTCCTGCAGCAGGGCACCCACCTCGTCCGCGTGCTGGGCGACATAGTCGCGATACGCCGGCAGGCTCTGCAACGCGTTGACCTGCAGTCGCCGTTCGATGCGTCGCAGGACGGTCGCGCGCTTGTAGTGGGTGAAGTCGTGACCCGTCCGCTTGCGCAGCAGCGCCTTGATCTCCTTGAGCGCGACTTCGGCCGACTCGGACGCATCGAGCAGCGGCACGCCGTCGGCGCCGATCGGCGGTGGCGGCAGCCGGATCATGCGGGCGCTGGTCACCAGTTCCAGCAGGCGTTGCGGCATGTCGACGACCGGCAGCACGAAGTCCACGTTCCTCGTGGCGATCGCGGCGTTCGGCATGCCGTCGTACTCTGCGTCCCCGGGCGACTGCGCGAAGGTCAGGCCGCCGTATTCCTTCACGCGCATCAGCCCGACCGCCCCGTCGGCACCGGTTCCCGACAGCACGACCGCGATCGCGCGCTCGCGGTGCACCTGCGCCAGCGTGCGGAAGAAGAGATCGATCGCGACATGGCGTCCGACGACGCGCTCCGCGTCCGCCACTTCGAGATGCCCGTCGTCCATCGACAGGTGCTTGTTGGGCGGGATGACGTAGACGTGGTCTGCGAGCACCGGCGTGGTCTCGGTCACCTGGCGGACCGGCATGCGCGTGGTCCGCTGCAGGATGGCCGCGACGTTGCTCTCGTGGCGCGGCGACAGGTGGACGACGACCACGAACGCCATGCCGCAACCGGCCGGCATCTGCTCGAAGAAGCGTTGCAGCGCATGCAGACCGCCGGCGGAAGCGCCCAGGCCGACCACCGGGAACGTCAACAGGCTGCGCCGGTGCGGCTCGTCGGGCGGCGGCTGGTCGAACGTGTCCGGGGCGGCAGCCACGGTGCCGGCCTGCGTATCAGTCATCTCGTGGGCGCAGCGGCGAGAGCGGCGACGACCGCGGATCGGTCACCCGCTTCACGCCGTCGAAGCCTGGCGCGCGATCGCCGCGCCGTCGTCGCCCGGCCGATACAGTTGCAGGCGGTTGTAGAGCGTCTTCAGGCTGACGCCGAGCGCATCGGCCGCCTCCGGCTTGTTGCCGCCGAAGTGCGCCAGCGTCGCGAGGATGATGGCGCGCTGCGCATCGGCGAGCGGCGTGCCCACCCACACGTCGAGGGTCCCGGCGCGAGGCGTCGACCGGCGCATCGTGCGCGTCGACGGATCGGGCAGGTCGACCTCGCTCTCGGCGAGGATGAAGCCGCGTTGGATGGCGTTGCGCAGTTCGCGCACGTTGCCCGGCCACGCGTGTCGCGTCAGCACGTCGAGCGTCGCGCGGGACAGGCGCTTGGCGGTTCCCGCCTTCGCATTGAGGTCGTGCAGGAAGTGGCGGGCCAATCCGACGATGTCGTCGCCGCGTTCGCGCAGCGGCGGGACGCGCATCGGAAAGACCGCGAGCCGATACAGCAGGTCCTCGCGAAACGAGCCGTTCTGCGTGGCTTCGCGCGGGTCCTTGTTGGTCGCGGCGATCACGCGCAGGTCGGTGTCGACCGCCACGGTCCCGCCGACCCGGTAGAAGCGGCCGGTCTCGAGGACCCGCAGCAGCTTGACCTGCATGTCGGGCGCCATTTCGGTCACTTCGTCGAGGAACAGCGTTCCTCGCGATGCCCGTTCGAAATAACCCGCGTGCTGCTGGTGGGCGCCGGTGAAACTGCCCTTCTCGTGGCCGAACAGCTCGGCCTCCAGCAGGTGGCGGGGGATGGCGCCGCAGTTGACCGCGATGAACGCCTGGTCACGGCGGGGGCTGGCCGCGTGCAGCGAACGCGCGACCAGTTCCTTTCCCGTGCCGCTCTCGCCGATGACGAGCACGGTCGCCTCGGTCGCCGCCACCCGGCCGATCTCGTCGTACAGGGCGAGCATCGGCGCGGACGACCCGTGCAGCTCGCCGAAGCGGCCCATTCCACCGCTGGCGGTCGCGGTCCCGCCGGGCGAGGCGGCGACTTCGCTGCCGGCCTTCCTGACGATGCGTCTTTCCATGGCGATTGTGTGCGGTACGAGCAAGAGTGGAGGCGATGCTACCCGGGGCGCTGCGCCGCCTTGTCGGACAAGCGATTCTTTTTGCGCGCAAGATCGGGAACCGGCGGGAGGCGGATCGTGCCGGTCCGGCGTGGTCGCGATGCATCGATCGGTGGACGGTCGGTGACACCGGAACACCGAGCACGAAGTGCCATCCGTCCGACTGCGTCGTCTTTCGCATGCGGCTACAGTGCCGCTTCGCGCAACTCCGGAACTGCTCTCGATGCCTCATGTCCTGATCGTCGACGACGACGCCAACACCCGAGCGGCCTTGTCGGAGCTCGTCATCGCCGAGGGCTTCACCGTGGCGCTCGCCGCGGACGTGCGCGAGGGGACGATCCAGCTCGGCCGCCAGATGCCGGACGCCATCCTGAGCGACCTGCGGCTACCCGACGGCAACGGCCTCGACCTGTTGCGCAGTCTCGATCCGCGCGGCGGCGTCGAGACGATCCTGATGACCGGCTACGCTTCGGTCGACAGTGCGGTCGACGCGTTGCGGATGGGCGTGGCCGACTATCTCGTCAAGCCGATCAACGTGCAGCGCTTGCGCGCCATCCTCGCCCGCATCCCGCGCTCCGTCGATCTGCACGCGGAGATCCTGTCGCTGCGCGAGACGCTGCGGCGCTACGGACGCTTCGGCCCGATGATGGGCAACTCGCCGGCGATGCAGCGGCTCTACGACGAGATGATGCGGGTGGCGCCGACCGAAGCGACGGTGCTGTTGGTCGGCGAGAGCGGCACCGGCAAGGAGCTCGCCGCCCAGACGCTCCACGAGTTGAGCCTGCGGCGAAAGCGCACCTTCCTCGCGATCAACTGCGGTGCCATCTCGCCCAACCTCATCGAGTCCGAGATGTTCGGCCACGAACGCGGCAGCTTCACGGGCGCCGAGCGCCAGCACAAGGGCTACTTCGAACGGGCCGACGGCGGCACGCTGTTCCTGGACGAGATCACCGAAATGCCGCTGGAGCTGCAGGTCAAGCTGCTGCGCGTGCTCGAGACCGGGCTCTTCATGCGCGTCGGCACCGTGAAGGAGACCGCGGCGGACGTGCGGGTGATCGCTGCGACCAACCGCGACCCCGAGGACGCGGTGCGCCAGGGCCGGCTGCGCGAGGACCTGTACCACCGGCTCAACGTGTTTCCGCTCGAGTTGCCGCCGTTGCGAGCCAGAGGCGACGATGTCGCGATGCTCGCCGATTCGTTCCTCGCCGGACTCAACCAGGAAGCCCGCACCAGCAAGACCTTCGCGCCGTCGGTCCGCGAGGGGCTCACCGGTCACGACTGGCCCGGCAACGTCCGCGAGCTGCGCAACTTCGTGCAGCGCGCTTTCATCCTCGCCGACGAGGGGCTGCTGACGACGCCGGTCGCCCCGGTCTCGATGTCGCTCGGCGTCCGGCAGGACGCGGACAGCATCTCGATCCCGATGGGCACCTCCCTCGCCGAGGCGGAGCGGCAGTTGATCTTCGCCACGTTGAAGCGCCATGGCGGCGTCAGGCGACGGGCCGCGCACGTGCTCGGCATCAGCTCCAAGACGCTCTACAACCGGCTCGAGGAATACGCCGCGGATGCGGACGTCGACATCGATCGGGCGACCGCGGGGACGGCCGACGACCCGTTCGAGGCGGAAGACGACGGCGCGCCCGTGCCGGCGGGTTGAGCCGCCGACCGGCCGCCGACCATGCCGTCAGCCGCGGTCGGCCGGCGTGGTGCCGTGCGGGCTGCGCAGCTTCCCGGCGTCGGCCTTCACGCTGGTCAGCGGGGTGCGACGCGTGGCCCGCAGGACCGGGGGCCGGTCGTGCACCAGCGAAGTCAGCAGGCCGGCCACTTCGGCATTGCGTGCCGAAAGCGAGAAGCGCTCGATCATCCGACGGCGCGCCGCACGCCCGAGCTCGGCCCGGTTTCCGGGATCGTCGAGCAGGTTGCACAGGACCTGCGCGATGGCATTGACATCGCCGGGCGGCACGAGGACGCCGGTCTCGCCCATCGTGACGATCTCCGGCAGTCCGCCGACGTGCGTGGCGACGACCGGCAACCCAGAGGCCTGCGCTTCCATGATGGCGAGCGGCATGCCTTCCGAGCGCGAGCTCGACACCAGCACGGCCAGCTCGCGCAGGCAGTCGGGGATGTCGCTTCGCTCGCCGACGATATGCAGGCGATCCGCGACGCCGAGCTCGCCGGCCAGCGCGACCAGCGAATCGCGCAGGGCGCCGCTGCCGATCATCACGGCTTCGACGTCGAGCCGGCGCGCCATCGCCAGCGCAGCGGCCCGCACGAAGAGATCCGGGCCCTTCTCGGCGGACAGGCGGCCCACGAAACCGATCAGCGGCACGTCGGGCGCGATGCCGCAAGCCCGGCGCAGCGCCCCGCTGGCCGCACCCGGCGCGAACAGTTCGGCATCCACGCCGTTGACGATGCAACTGATGCGATCGCGTCGCACGCCGGCGGCCAGCGCCTGGTAGAGCGTCGCGCGGGACACGACGTGCAGGTGCGTCTCGGCCATCCGGTGCATCGCGACGTCGGCGACCTGCACGTCCCGGCCGTGGATGGTCGCCAGGACCGGCCTACCGGTCATGCGGCCGACGATGCCCGCCAGCAGGTGCGCGTTGGTCAGGTGCGCATGGATCACGTCGATGCCCTCGTCGACCACCAGAGCCGACGCGTACTCGATCCCGCGCCAGACCGGTTCGTCGGGCAGCGGCGCCACGTGCACCGTGCATCCGGATGCCCGCAACGCATGCGTGGCCGTGCTTTCGTACGGACACAGGCAGGTCACGTCGAAGCGGTGCTGGCGTCGCAACTGCGCGCACAGCCGTGCGACGAAAGTCTCCATGCCACCGACGATGGCGTTGCCGATGACCTCCAGGACGCGCAGCGGTTCGGCGTCAGCGACGGGTAGCGAAGGGGTCATCGGTCGAAGGAGTCGGGGCCGTCGTCAGGCCGAGCCAGCGTGCCGCGGTGCCGCACACCATCCGCTCCCGCGCCGCGGCCGACGTGCCGAGTTCGTCGAGCACCCGGTCGAAGTCGGCGAAACCGTCGGCGATGTGGGCACCGCTGCACGGGAAGAAGCGGTCCGTGCCGAACTGCAGCAATTCGGGCCCGAGGATCTCGAGCGCGCGACCGATGACTTCGGTCCGGTAGGCGGGGGGCGGGCCGAACGACAGGTCGAAGCGGATCTGGCAGTCGTCGGCCGGCACGCCGTTGATGCGGTCGATCAGGCCGACGGCGATGGCCTCGTCGCACCACGGCCAGCCGAGGTGCGCGAGCGTCACGCGCATGCCGGGGTGATCGCGGACGGCCTCGAAGAACGAGGGCCGGCAGTAACGGCCCGAGCGACCGTCGATGAAGATGCCGGTGTGGAACAGCACCGGCAACCGGTACTCGGACGCGACGTCGTAGACGCGGTGCGCGCAATCGTCGTACGGATACCAGCCGCTCGGCACCATCTTCAGGCCGCGCAGCCCGAGATCGTCGATCGCCACGCGCAGATCGTTGGCGGCATCGTCGAACAGCGGGTTGACGACGGCGAGTCCGAACAGGCGATCCTCGTGGCCGCGCACGAGGTCGGCCAGGAAGTGGTTGGCGCGTCGCAGGCTGTCCGCGTCGTGCAACGTGTAGCCGGGGCTGAGGAACGGCGCCAGCAGCACCCCCACGTCGACCCCCGCCTCGTCGAGCGACCGGAGCACCTCGTCGGCCGTCTCGTTACCCGAGCAGTTGAGGTGGCAATCGATGATCACCGCGTGTTCGACTCCCGCCGCGACGCGACCCGCACTTCAGGCCGCACCACTCACGCGCTCCGCCATCTCCGGCCGGACCTGCATCGCGGCCTTGTGGCCGGCGAGGAACGCGTGGTCCGAGTTGTAGTACTCCCACTCGCTGTAGCGTCCGGCGAGGATGATGTCGTAGTGCGCCAGCCAGTCGCGGATCACCGCGACGTTCGCGGCCCGCGCGTGGTCGTAGATCACGTACGCGTAACCCATGTCGACCTGGTTGGCCGTGATCAGCCTGTCGTCGGCGTTCAGCAGGCCGACGCTCACGCAGTCGTCGAAGCAGCGCTGGATCAACGCCTCGCCGTCGCACGGCAGCGGCTTGCTCGGCGCATGACTGATCTCGCAGGTCAGGCCGAAGCCGCCCGGCGGATTGCAATGCGGACTCGCGTTGCCCTGCACGAAGACGCGATGGAACACGGTCTCGCCGGGATAGTAGATCCAGTGCTTCTCGGTGATATTCTCGCGCGCGACGCCCAGGTTCACGCAGCGCACGGAGACATGGCGCAGGCCGGCGGCCGCGGTACGGACCGACTGCGGCGCGGCATCGCCGATCAGCGTGATCAGCCGCGGCAACGGCATCGTGCTGATCAGCTTCTCGTACGAATAGCGGCGGCCGTCGGCCAGCGCGAAGCGCCGCCGCTTGACGTCGAGCGCGACGACCTCGGCGTCGAGTTCGAGCTTGCCTTCGAGGTGCGGCTTGAAACCGTCCATCAACGCCTGGAAACCGCCGCGGAGCGGATAACCGAAACGCGCGTTGGGTCCGACCGGTTTCTTGGCCGGCTGCACCGCCCCCTCGATCATCTCCGCCAGGTCGGGCAGCGGCACGCGACCGCCGAGCCACGAGGTCTCGATGTCCGCCAGCGGCACCGTCCACAACTTCTTGTTGTAGGGCACCGCGAAGTGCTTGGCGACGCCGGCACCCCAGGTGCGATAGATGAATTCTTCGAAGTTGGACGGTGCGTTCGACAGCGGCACGACGGTCGCGACCGCCTTGATCCGGTGCTCCGTCAGCGCGG
>CAHJXF010000066.1 GCA_903644065.1 Betaproteobacteria bacterium | reverse complement strand
GAACGCGTTGGCGAAGGCCCGCCACGCCGGCGCCGCGGCGGGACTGCCGGCGCTGGCCGACGATTCGGGTCTGTGCGTCGATGCGCTCGGCGGCCTCCCCGGCGTGCGCTCCGCCCGTTTCGCCGCGGGCGGCGCCGGACGCGACGATCAGGATCGACGCAACAACCGGAAACTCGTCGCGGCGCTCGCGGACGCGTCGCACCGCGACGCGCACTACGTCTGCGTGCTCGTCTGGCTGCGGCGCGCGGACGACGCCGAACCGATCGTGGCCTTCGGCCGCTGGGACGGGCTGATCGTCGACGCGCCGGCCGGCGACGCCGGCTTCGGCTACGACCCGCACTTCTTCGTGCCCGCGCTCGGGCGGACCGTCGCGCAACTCGACGCACAGACGAAGAATCGCGTCAGCCACCGCGCGCTCGCGATGCGCGCGCTGCTCGACGCCCTCGAGCGCGAGCGGCGGCGCGACGAACGATGATCCCGATCGTTCCGGCGGGGTCGTCGCTGGTCGTGCGGGCGATCGCGCGTCGCCCGGGCAGCGGACCACAGCGCGTGCACCTCGCGGCCCTGCCGCCGCTGACGCTGTACATCCACTTCCCGTGGTGCGTGAAGAAGTGCCCGTATTGCGACTTCAATTCGCACGAGCGCGCCGGCGGCGTCGCGACGATTCCCGAGGAGGCGTACGTCGACGCGTTGATCGCCGACCTCGACCAGGTCGTGCCACAGGTGTGGGGACGCCGGGTCCACGCGATCTTCATCGGCGGCGGCACGCCGAGCCTGATCGGCGCGCCGGCGCTCGATCGCCTCCTGTCCGAAGTGCGTGCGCGCTTGATCCTCGAGGCCGACGCGGAGATCACGCTCGAAGCCAATCCCGGCACGGTCGAAAGCGATCGCTTCGCGGCCTATCGCGCGCTCGGCATCAACCGGTTGTCGCTCGGCATCCAGAGCTTCGACGATCGCTTCCTCCGCTCGCTCGGGCGTATCCACGACGGCCGCGAGGCACGCCGCGCGGTCGACATCGCGATGACCCACTTCGACAACGTCAACGTCGACCTGATGTACGCGTTGCCCGGACAGGATGCCGACGACGCGGCACGCGACGTGTCGATCGCCCGCAGCCACGGTCCGTCGCACCTGTCGCTCTACCAGCTGACCATCGAGGCCAACACGTTGTTCGCCAAGTACCCGCCGCGCCTGCCCGACGAGGACATGGCCGACGCGATCGACGACGCCATCGCGGACGAGGCGGCGGCGGGTGGGTGGCGACGCTACGAGGTCTCGGCCTATGCGCGGCCCGGCCGCGAAGCGCGCCACAACCTCAACTACTGGAATTTCGGCGACTACCTCGGCATCGGCGCGGGTGCGCACGCCAAACTGTCGTTCCCCGACCGCATCGTGCGGCAGACGCGCCTCCGCCACCCCGATCTGTATCTCGACCGGGCGGCGCGTCCCCGCGCGTTCGACGAGGAGGAGGTCGCCGTCGGCGACCTGCCGTTCGAGTTCATGTTGAACGCGTTGCGCCTGCTCGACGGTTTTCCGATCGTCCGCTTCGCGGAGCGGACCGGGCTCTCGATGACGACGATCGAGACGCCGCTCGCGATCGCCGAGGGCCGCGGGTTGATCGAGCGAGACGCTTTTCGCATCCGGCCGACGAAGCTCGGCGTGCGGTTCCTGAACGACCTGCAGAGCCTTTTCCTGCCGTCGAGCGAAGGGAAGGACGCCCCGTCATGATGCAACATGCATTCCAATGAAGCCTTTGCCATAAAAAGCACCGTTATGGTGATACCCGCTTCCACCGGCCGGTTTCTCCATGGCCGCCCGCGGTCGCCGGCCCGGACGGGCCGTGGCATGGAAGGTGCTATGTTTTCCGACGCCCGCGACCCCGGCCCACGGGAGCGACCGTCGCGCGCATTCCCCTTCTTCCCTTCCAAGAACCGAATCAGGAGAGTTGTCGATGAGCATGACCGCGGCGGACGTGTTGAAGATGGTCAAGGACAACGAAGCGAAGTTCGTCGACTTCCGCTTCACCGACACCAAGGGCAAGGAACAACACGTCACCGTCCCCCTCTCGCATTTCGGCCAGGACAAGTTCGACGACGGCCATGCATTCGATGGCTCGTCGGTGGGCGGCTGGAAGGGCATCGAGGCGTCGGACATGCTGCTGTACCCGGATCCCAACACCGCGTTCATCGATCCGTTTCGCGAAGAGACGACGGTATGCATGAGCTGCGACGTCATCGAGCCGTCCGACGGCAAGGGCTACGAACGCGACCCGCGCTCGCTCGCCAAGCGGGCCGAGGCCTATCTCAAGTCGTCGGGCGTCGGCGACACCGCCTATTTCGGTCCCGAACCCGAATTCTTCATCTTCGACCAGGTGCGCTGGGGCGTCGACATGTCGGGCTGCTTCGTCAAGATCGATTCCGAGGAAGCGTCGTGGTCCACGGGGCTCAAGATCGAAGGCGGCAACCTCGGCCATCGACCGGCGGTCAAGGGCGGCTACTTCCCGGTCCCCCCGGTGGACTCGCTGCAGGACATGCGCTCCGAGATGTGCCTGATCCTGGAGGCGATCGGCGTGCCGGTCGAGGTGCATCACCACGAGGTCGCCGGCGCGGGCCAGTGCGAGATCGGCACGCGCTTCTCCACGCTGGTGGAGCGCGCCGACTGGCTGCAGAAGATGAAGTACGTGATCCACAACGTCGCCAACTCGTACGGCAAGACGGCCACGTTCATGCCGAAGCCGGTGGTGGGCGACAACGGGTCCGGCATGCACGTGCACATGTCGATCTGGAAGGGCGGCACCAACCTGTTCGCCGGCGACGGCTACGCGGGCCTGTCCGAGTTCGCGCTGTACTACATCGGCGGCGTCATCAAGCACGCTCGCGCGCTGAACGCGATCACCAACCCGGGGACCAACTCGTACAAGCGGCTGGTCCCGGGCTTCGAGGCGCCGGTCAAGCTCGCCTATTCGGCGCGCAACCGGTCGGCGTCGATCCGCATCCCGTACGTGCAGAGCCCGAAGGCACGTCGCATCGAGGTCCGCTTCCCGGACCCCACCGCGAACCCCTACCTGGCGTTCTCCGCACTGATGATGGCCGGGCTCGACGGCGTCGAGAACAAGATCCATCCGGGCGAGGCCGCCGACAAGAACCTCTACGACCTGCCGCCCGAGGAGGACGCGAAGATCCCGACCGTGTGTTCCAGCCTCGATCAGGCGCTCGAGCACCTCGACCAGGACCGCGCGTTCCTGACCAAGGGCGGCGTGTTCACCGACGGCATGATCGACGCGTTCATCGATCTCAAGATGGAAGAGGTCACGCGCTTTCGCATGACCACGCACCCGGTCGAGTTCGACATGTACTACTCGCTCTGAACGCTCCGGGCGGACACGACGCGGCGCTTCGGCGCCGCGTCGCGCTTGTGCACGGCGACGACCCGTCGTGCGTTGTTCGAACAACGGCGGCAACGGCGGCAACGGTCGCCGCGATCCGGGCGCTATGATTCGTTCGCATCCTTGCTCCTGCTGTTTCCTTCGAGTCGTTCGTTCCATGTCCCTCCGTCGCTTTGTCGCAGCGCCCCTGATCTTCGCCGCACTGCTCTGCAGCGGCACCGCAGACGCGCAGCAGGAGGTCTACAAGTGCGTCGACGAGCGGGGCAACGTGACGTTCATGAACACCGGCAGCACCAAGGGCTGCACGCGCATGGCGGTCGACCCGGTCGTGATCCCGCGCGCACCGGGCGCGGCCACCAAGGCGGCCACCTCGCCCAGCTTTCCCAAGGTCGACACCGGGACGCAAAAGGTGCGGGACAACGACCGGCGTCGCATCCTCGAAGACGAGTTGCGCGACAAGGAAGCGCGTCTCGCGGACCTGAAGCGCGAGTACAACAACGGCGAGCCGGAGCGCCAGGGCAACGAACGCAACTACCAGCGGTATCAGGATCGCACCGCCCGCTTGAAGGAAGACGTCGCTCGCACCGAAGGCGACATCGCGTCGATCCGCAGCGAGCTCGACAAGGTCCAGTGAGCGCACGGCGAGCCGCCGTCGGCTCCCTGAGCGGGCGATCGCGCCTGCTGCCGTGAGTCCGCTCTCTCCGGTCCCCGACGACGCCGATGCACGCTACGCCGGCCTCGACCTGCTGACTTCCGCGGTCGTCATCCTCGACCACGACGGTCGCATGGCCTTCGCCAACACGGCGGCCGAGACCCTGCTCGACTTCTCGCTCAAGACGATGCGCGGCCAGCGCCTGTCGAGCATGCTGGTCGACGGCTCGCTGATCGATGCGCTGTTCGCCGATGCGCGTCGCCTCGAGTACAGCAACAAGCGCCTGGATTTCCAGTTGCATCGGCCGGGCCGCGAATCGCTGCAGGTCCACGGCATCGTCACCGTGCTGCACGACGAGCCGAGCACGCCGGTGCTGTTCGAGATGCAGGAGACCGACCAGCAGCGGCGCATGGACCGCGAGGAGCGGCTGCACGACCAGACGCAGATCAATCGCGAGCTGATCCGCAACCTGGCCCACGAGATCAAGAACCCGCTGGGCGGGATTCGCGGCGCCGCGCAACTGCTGCAGATGGAGGTGTCGACGCCCGAGTTCGGCAGCGAGATGTCCGAATACACCCAGGTCATCATCAAGGAGGCGGACCGGCTGCAGAGCCTGGTGGACCGGCTGCTCGCGCCGCACCGGAAGGCGCGCATCGTGGGCGACGTCAACATCCACGAGGTGTGCGAGCGGGTGCGCAGCGTGATGATGGCGGAGTATTCGCGCGGTCTCGCGATCGTTCGCGACTACGACGCCAGCATCCCCGAGTTCCGCGGCGACAAGGAGCAGCTGATCCAGGCGCTGCTCAACATCGCGCACAACGCGTCGCAGGCGCTCGCGCCGCGCATCGCCGGCGGCGACGCGGAGATCGTGCTGCGGACGCGGATCGTGCGGCAGACCACGATCGCGCGCATCCGCCACCGCTTGGCACTGGAATTGCATGTGATCGACAACGGTCCGGGGATCGACCCCGAGATCCGCGACCGGGTGTTCCTGCCGCTGGTGTCCGGCCGCGAAGGCGGTTCGGGCCTCGGGCTCACGCTGGCGCAGACCTTCGTCGACGAGCATCACGGGACCATCGACTTCGACAGCCGTCCGGGCCGTACCGCCTTTCGCATCCTGCTGCCTCTGCCATGACGTCCATCACACGCTCTTCGCTTCGCGCGCCGCGCCGTCCGAACCGCCTTCGGGATCGTCGCTGCCGATGAAACCCATCTGGGTCGTCGACGACGATCAGTCCATCCGCTGGGTGCTCGAGAAGACGCTGGCGCGCGAGAGCCTGGCGTGCCGCAGCTTCAGCAACAGCGCCGACGTGCTGGCCGCGATGGAGACCGAGTCGCCGCAGGTGCTGGTGTCCGACATCCGCATGCCGGGCGGCGCCACGCCCAACGCGGGCCTCGAGATCCTGCAGGCCGCGAAGGTCAAGTACCCGGGCCTGCCGGTGATCATCATGACCGCCTTCTCGGACCTCGAGAGCGCGGTGTCGGCGTTCCAGGGCGGCGCGTTCGAATACCTGCCGAAGCCGTTCGACGTCGACCAGGCGGTCGAGCTGATCCGCCGCGCCGTCGACGAGAGCCTGCGCGAAGCGGCGATCGAGGAGAAGATCGAGGCCACGCCCGAGATCCTCGGCCAGGCGCCGGCGATGCAGGACGTGTTCCGCGCCATCGGCCGCCTGTCGCAATCCAACGTGACGGTGCTGATCACCGGCGAGTCGGGGACCGGCAAGGAACTGGTCGCACGCGCGTTGCACCGGCACAGTCCGCGCGCCAACGCGCCGTTCATCGCGCTCAACACGGCGGCCATCCCGAAGGAACTGCTCGAGTCCGAGCTGTTCGGCCACGAGCGCGGCGCGTTCACCGGTGCGCAGAGCATGCGGCGCGGCCGCTTCGAGCAGGCCGAGAACGGCACGCTGTTCCTGGACGAGATCGGCGACATGCCGTCCGAGCTGCAGACGCGGCTGCTGCGCGTGCTGTCCGACGGGCACTTCTATCGCGTCGGTGGCCACAGCCCGATGAAGGCCAACGTGCGGGTCATCGCGGCCACCCACCAGAACCTCGAGGACCTGGTGCGGCAGGGACTGTTTCGCGAGGACCTCTATCCCCGGCTGAACGTAATCCGCCTGCGGCTGCCGGCGCTGCACGAGCGCGCCGAGGACATCCCGCTGCTGGCGCGCAGCTTCCTGCACAAGAGCGCGCGCGAGCTCGGAGTGGAGTCGAAGCGACTGTCCGACGCCGCGATGAAGTTGTTCGTCACGTTGCCGTTTCCCGGCAACGTGCGGCAGCTCGAGAACCTGTGCCACTGGTTGACCGTGATGGCGCCGGCACAGGTGGTGGAGGTGAAGGACCTGCCGCCCGAGATGCGTGGCGCGGCGCCCGAGACGGCCCGCGTCACGTCGCTGTCGCGGACGCCGGTGCACGGCGACGGGGGCAGCGTTCGTCACGAGGCGGTGGGCGGCTCGGGCATCGACGGCGGCGGCGCGCAATCCGACGACGTGTGGCGCAGCGAGCTCGAACGGATGGCCGCGCACATGCTCGCGCTCGATCGACACGACGTGATGGACGCGCTGACCCGGCAGTTCGAGGCCACGCTGATCCGCATGGCGCTGCGACACACCGGGGGGCGGCGGATCGAAGCGGCGCAGCGGCTCGGCATCGGCCGAAACACCATCACGCGGAAGATCCAGGACCTGGGCCTCGACGAGGTGCGCTAGCCGCGTCGGGGACGCCGCTGGCGACTCGCGTCACGACGCGAACGTCGCGATCACCGGCGCGTGGTCCGACGGCTGCTTCTTCTTCCGCTCGTCGCGATCGACCGTGCAGGCGGTGCATGCGCTGCGTATCGCGTCCGAGACCAGCACGTGGTCGATGCGGAGACCGCGTCCCTTCTGGAAACCCAGCATCCGGTAGTCCCACCAGGTGAACGACCCGGGAGGCTGCTCGAACAGCCGGAAGGCGTCGGCGAGGCCGATCGACTCGATCGCCCGCAACGCGTCGCGCTCGGCGGCGGAGCACAGCACCTGGCCTTCCCAGGCGGCCGGATCGTGGACGTCGCGATCCTCGGGAGCGACGTTGAAGTCGCCGACGACGACGAGCTTCGGATGCACGACCAGCTCGGCCGCGAGCCAGTCCTTCAGCGCGCTCATCCAGCGCAGCTTGTAGGCGTACTTGTCGCTGCCGACCGCCTGGCCGTTCGGTACGTAGACGCAGACGACGCGCACGCCGTCGATGGTGGCCGACACGACGCGCTTCTGGTCGTCCTCGAAGCCCGGGATGTCGGCCACGATCGCGGACGCCGGCGTCGCGAGGCGGACCAGCAGCGCCACGCCGTTGTAGGTCTTCTGACCGATGAAGTGCGCCCGGTAGCCGGCCGCCTCGAGTTCCGCGGCCGGGAAGCGATCGTCGGCGACCTTGGTCTCCTGCAGCGCCAGCACCTCGACCGGATTGCGCTCGAGCCAGTCGAGCACGTGCGGCAGACGGACGTTGAGCGAGTTGACGTTCCAGGTGGCGATGCGCATCGGGCGGCGGGCTCGGGGTCGAAGCCGCGCACATTAAACGAAGTGCGGGCCGCAGACGCGTCGCCGCGCGGGACGATCAGCGTTGCACGCCCCAGCGTCGCGTGGTCATGCGTTCGACCGCGTCGAACACGAAGTGCTCGAACGCCATGCCGATCAGGATCACGGTGACCAGGCCCGCGAACACGCGATCGGTATAGAGCTCGTTGCGGTTCTGGAAGATGTACCAGCCGAGACCGCCGTTGCCCGACGACGCCCCGAAGAAGAGCTCGGCCGCGATCAGCGTGCGCCACGCGAAGGCCCAGCCGATGCGCAGGCCCGACAGGATCGCCGGCAACGCCGACGGCACCAGGATCAGCAGTGTGTAGCGGAGGCCGCGCAGGCCGTAGTTGCGCCCGGCCATGCGCAGCGTCTCGGGCACGCCCTGGAAGCCCGAGAACGTATTGAGCGCCAGCGGCCACAGCACCGAGTGGACCAGCACGAAGATCAGGCTGGCCTTGCCGAGACCGAACCACAGCAGCGCGAGCGGCAGCAGCGCGATGGCCGGCAGCGGGTTGAACATCGAGGTCAGCGTCGTCAGCAGGTCGCGGCCGACGCGGTTCGAGATGGCCAGCGCGGTGAACAGGAACGCGACGACGATGCCGATCGCATATCCCTGCAGCAACAGCGTCAGCGACACCCACGCTTTCGCCGGCAGCTCGCCGCTCGCGACGTCGGTGGCGAAGGCCCGCGCGGCCTGCGCGAACGACGGCAGCAGCAGGTCGTTGCCGGCGATGCGCGCCGCGCCTTCCCACAGCGCCGCGAGCACGATCAGGATCAGCGCCTTTCGCAGCGGACCGCTGTTCGCCAGCCGCTGCGGCCAGGCCAGCGGTCGTTGCGGCGCGAAACCGGCCAGCGGCTCGAGGACGCGCTCGTACTCGGCGCGAATCGGCGGAGCGACGACATTCATCGGCGGTCGCCCGTCTCGTGCGCCTCTTCGAACAGCAGCCGATGGATGCGCGCCGCCTGCGCCTGGAACGCGGCGCTGCCGCTGCCGTGCAGGTCGAACTCGTGGGCGTTCAACTCGGCACGCACGCGACCCGGCCGCGGCGACAGCACGACGATGCGGTTGCCGACCACCAGCGCCTCCTCGATCGAATGCGTGACGAACAGCAGCGTGAAGCCGAGCGTCTCCCACAGTGCGAGCAGCTCTTCCTGCATGCGCCGCCGCGTCAACGCGTCGAGGGCCGCGAACGGCTCGTCCATCAACAACACGCGCGGCCGCATCGCGAGCGCGCGGGCGATCGCGACGCGCTGCTTCATGCCCCCCGACAAGGTATGCGGATAGGCGTCGGCGAACTCCGTCAGCCGCACCTTGGCGAGCGCGTCGAGCGCCCGCTCGCGTGCCTCGCGTCGGCCGCAGAGGCGAGCCGCGAGCAACGGGAACATCACGTTGGCGACCACCGTCTTCCACGGCGGCAGCTGATCGAACTCCTGGAACACGACGATGCGATCGGGACCGGGCCCGTGGACCGCGCGACCGTCGAGCCGGATCTCGCCCTCGCGCGATTCGATGAAGCCCGCGATCGCCTTCAGCAGCGACGACTTGCCGCAACCGGACGCACCCAGCAGGACCAGCCGGTCGCCGCGATGCAGGTCGAACGACACGCGATGCGTCGCGCGGACCACGTGGACACCGGTCGCGTACTCGAGGGTGAGCCCGTCGACCTGCAGCAACG
Organism: Betaproteobacteria bacterium; assembly: GCA_903644065.1. Lineage (GTDB taxonomy): Bacteria > Pseudomonadota > Gammaproteobacteria > Burkholderiales > Burkholderiaceae_D > CAHJXF01. The sequence continues at coordinate 4,683 of CAHJXF010000066.1, read as the reverse complement.
GCGCGGGCAGTCGCTCGGCGGCGACCGTGGGCGAGCGCGACACCGCCCGACGTTCGACGCGCGGCTCGTCGAACGCGGCGTCCTGTCGCAGGGTCGACGCTGCCGTCGATGCCATGTTCAGCTGGCTGCCGCGTTGTGGGCGTCGTCGAACACGTAGTCCTTCGCGGACGCGGGATGGTGCTTGATCGCGCCGACGCGGAACATGAACCGAGCCAGTCCGAAGGTGTTCTCGGGGGTCAGCTTGTAGTCGACCTGCGGACTGCGCAGGATCGACAGCAGCAGGGTCCGGTCGATGCTCGAACGATTGGTGCGGATGAAGATGTCCGCGGCCAGCTCGGGATTCGCATGCACCAGCGCCGCGGCTTCGGCGAGTCCCTCGACGAAAGCGCGATAGGTCTTCGGATTGTCGTGTCGATACTTCTCGGTCGCGTAGAGCAGGCAGGCCGACGAAGGGCCGCCGAGGACGGCGTAGCTGTCGAGGATGGTGTGGACGGCGGGATTACCGGCCGTTTCCTGGTCCTGGAACGGGGGCGCCGAGAAGTGGGTCGAGATCTCGCTGCCGCCCTTCAGGATGGCGGCCGTCGCCTCCGGGTGCGGCAGTGCGACCTGCAACCTGTCGAGACGGTTGAAGCCGGCGTCGCCCCACACCCTGGACGACGCGAGCTGCAGGATGCGCGACTGCATCGACACCCCCGACGCGGGCAAGGCGATGCGATCCTTGTCGCCCAGGTCGGCGATCGACTTGACCGCCGGATTGTTCGTCACGAGCCGATAGGGCAGGTTGCCGAGCGACGCGATGGCCCGCACGTTCTGCCGGCCTTCGGTCCGGTCCCACAGCGTCAGCATCGGCCCGACGCCGGCTCCGCCGATGTCGATCGAGCCCGACAGCAGCGCCTCGTTGATCGAGGCGCCGCCCGACAGCCGGACCATCTCGACCTTGACGTCGACGCCGAGCGCCTTGCCGTGCTTCTCGACCAGATGCTGGTCCTGCGCGACGTTGAGCAGCAGATAGAGGATGCCGAACTGCTCGGCGATGCGAAGCTGTCCTTCGGCGCGGGCCGGCACGACGCCGATCATCAGCGCCGTCGCCGACAGCAGGGCGACGAGGCGCCCGAGGGTGCGGATCATGGATTCCTTGCGATCGACGACGGATCAGACCGGCACGTCGCCTTCGATGGTGGTGCGCTCGAGTCGACGACGCATGTGGTCCGGGCAGCCGGCGGCCAGGTGGATCACCGAGCGGTTGTCCCAGAAGACCATGTCGTGCGGCTGCCAGGCATGGCGGTAGACGTGCTCGGGACGCACGCTGTGCGCGAACAAGCGGTCGAGCAGGTCGCGGCTCTCGTCGTCGGGCAATCCCACGATGCGCGTCGTGAAGTGCTCGCCGACGAACAGCGCCTTCCGCCCGTTGCCCGGATGGGTGCGCACGATCGGATGCTCGACCGGCTTCACCTCGGCGATCTGTTCGGGCGACAGCGCCGGTCGCCAGGGACTGCGCCGACGCAGTTCCTCGTACTTGGCGAGATACGAATGCTCGGCCCGACGACCCTCGACCGCATCGCGCAACGACCGCGGCAACGTGTCGTAGGCCAGGTGCATGTTGGCGAAGAGCGTATCGCCGCCTTCCTCGGGGAGTTCGCGGGCCAGCAGCATCGAGCCGAGACTCGGACGCTCCTTGTACGACAGGTCCGAGTGCCAGTAGTGTCCGGCGTCGCCGAGGCCGATCGGCTGGCCGCCCTCCTTGATGTTGGAGACGACCAGGATCTCCGGGTGGCCGGCGAGCTGGAACTGCCGCAGCACGTGGATCTGCAGCGGGCCGAAGCGGCGACTGAACGCGATCTGCTCGTCCGGCGTGATGCGCTGGTCGCGGAACACCAGCACGTGATGGCGCAGGTGCGCGTCGACGATCGGCGCGAAGCGCTCGTCGGCCAGCGGGCGCGACAGGTCCAGGCCGACGACCTCGGCGCCGAGCGGCGCCGCGAAGGGCTCGATCCGCAGATCGTGTCCGGGTCGTGCGGCAGGCCGCAGAGCGGGCGATGCGAGCGGTTCGCTCAGGACGGTGCTCATGACGCGGGAGGTCGCCCCGGAGGACGGCCGTTCGTGACGGAACCGGGCAGTCTAGCGAGCGCCTCGCGTCATGCGAACGATCGATTTCGCATGGGCTTCAGCGCGCCGGCAATGAGCCTCGAAGCAGACGCCGAGCGTCGGGTCGTCGCGCGGATGGATCGTCGCGCATCGCCGCGGCTCGTCGCGCCCGAAACGCTTCGAGAAGGTCGACGCGGCTCCGGCGGCGGCGCAGACCGCACGAGATTGACGACAACACTTTCGGCCCACTCGACCGGCGGAGCCTGCTAGAAGAAGTCCGCCGGGGGTGTCCCGGCGGTCGGCGCTCGGCATCGAACGCCCGGCAACCGTGCCGTCAGAAGCGGAATCCCGAGGGGTTCGCCGGTGCCGGCTGCGCCGCGTCCGGCGACTGCGGCGGACGGGCCGGCGCCGGGCTCTGCGCGACGGTCTGCGCGGCAGCCTTCGGCGCCAACGCGGTGGGCGCCGGGTATTGATAGTCGCGCGGCAGCGTCGACGTCGCCGGGTAGCCGGCATTGTCGAGCAGGCCGGCCAGCGCGGACGGCGAGAAGCCGACCGCCTTCTGACCGCCCACCGTGATGACCGGCGCCGTGCCGTCCGGCGACTGCTGCCGGAACGCGGCGATGTCGTCGTCGCTGGTCACCGTCCGTTCGGTGAACGGCACGCCACGACCACGCAGATAGGCGCGCGCATCGTTGCACGGCGCGCACTTGTCCCCGGTGTACAGAAGTACCGGGAAGCGGGTGGCGGCCTGTTGCAGGGCGAACGGCAGGGCCCCCGCAGCGGCGCCGTCGCCCGTCGCCTTCTTCTGGTCGACGACCCGACCGCTCGACGGCGGGACGTCGCTGTAGGTCACCCGTCCGTCCGGGCCGATCGACTTGTACTGGGCCGCGACGGTGCCGGCCAGCAGCGACAGGCCGATTGCCACGAAAGCCTTGGAAAGCGGGATGGCGGTCATCGGCGTGTCCTTTCGTGCGAAGGGCGGTCAGGCGGTCTCGACCATGCCATTGTGCCGCAGCAACGCTTCGAGATCCGGTTCGCGTCCCCGAAACGACACGAACGATTCGAGCGCGGGGCGACTGCCGCCCATGCCGAGGATCTCCGCGAGGAAGCGCGCGCCGGTCGCGGCATTGAGCACGCCGTCCTCCTCGAACTGCGCGTAGGCGTCGGCCGACAGCACCTCCGCCCACTTGTAGCTGTAGTAGCCGGCCGCGTAGCCGCCCGCGAAGATGTGCGAGAACTGGTTGGGCTGGCGGTTGTAGGGCGGCACGTCGAACACCGCAACGCTGCGGCGCACCTCGTCCAGCAACGCGAGGATCGACTGCGCGCCCACGTCGAAGCCGCTGTGCAGCCGCATGTCGAAGATCGCGAACTCGAGCTGGCGCAGGGTCTGCAGGCCCGCCTGGAAGTTCTTCGCGGCGAGCATGCGGTCGAACAGGGCGCGCGGGATCGGCAGGCCGGTCTCGATGTGGGCCGTCATGTGCTCGACCACGTCCCATTCGTAGCAGAAGTTCTCGAGGAACTGCGACGGCAGCTCGACGGCGTCCCACTCGACCCCGCGGATGCCGGCGACCGACGATTCGTCGATGCGGGTCAGCATGTGATGCAGGCCGTGACCAAACTCGTGGAACAGCGTGTTGACCTCGGAGTGGGTGAACAACGCCTCGCGCACGAGCGTTCCCGCGGCATCGCGCAGCGGCTCGGAGAAGTTGCAGGTGAGGTAGGCGACCGGGGTCCGGCACGTACCGTCGGGCTTCACGCCGCGATTGCGGGCGGACGCCATCCACGCACCGCCGCGCTTGCCGCTGCGGGCATGCAGGTCGAGGTAGAACTGCGCGACCAGGTCGCCGCCGGCGTCGACGAGGTCGAAGAACATCACGTCGGGGTGCCACAGCCGCGGCACGTCGGCACCGGTCCGCTGTCGCGCTTCGACGCCGAACAGCTGCCGCACCACGCGGAACAGGCCCTCCAGGACCTTCGACTGCGGGAAGTACGCCTTGACCTCGGCCTGCGAGAACGCGTAGCGATGTTCGCGCAGACGTTCGGACGCGTACGTGACGTCCCAGGCCGCCAGGCCGTCGAGACCGAGATGCTCGCGCGCGAAGGTCTCGAGCTCGCGACGATCGCGCAATCCGAACGGCCGCGCCCGCACCCGCAGCTTGTCGAGGAAAGCCAGCACCTCGTCGGGCGACTCGGCCATCTTCGGAACCATCGACAAGGTGGCGTAGTCGGGGTAGCGCAGCAGCGCCGCGGCCTCGGCGCGAAGCGCGAGGATGCGCTGGATCAGCGGTCCGTTGTCCTGCTCGGGCTTGCCGAACTCGGATGCGCGCTTCGCATAGGCGGCATACACCGTCTCGCGGAGCGCGCGATCCGTCGCGTACTGCATCACCGCGAGGTACGACGGCATCTGCAGCGTGATGCGGTAGCCCGATACGCCGGCCAGCTCGGCGCGCGACCGGGCGGCCGCCAGCGCATCGTCGGGCAGGCCCGCCAGCGCCTCGGCGTCCGCGAAGTCGAGCGTGAACTCGGCGGTCGCGTCGAGCACGTGTTCCGAGAACGACTGCGACAGCGTCGCCAGTTCCTCCTCGATCGCGGCGAGCC